>NZ_HG529234.1 GCF_000499525.1 Faecalimicrobium dakarense
ATTATATATGAGAAACAATCATTTCCATATTTCCGTTTAATTTAAATTCTTTAATAGTTGAAGGTAGTATAAAGTTGGTACCTTTAACTAAAGGGTACTGCATATTATTACAAGTCAAAGAACCTCCTCCTTCTAAAACACTATATAAAGAAAATGGTTTGTCATGATTAAATTCACACTTAGAGAATACATTTAGTTTATGAACACTAAATAATTCATTACTTATAAAAGTAGTGCATTCAAAATTATCTTTTGTAACTGTGTTATAAGTGTTATAACTTTCAATGTGGGGAACTGTTGTAACATCTATAGATTTTTGTACATGAAGTTCACGTTTATTGCCGTTATTATCAACTCTATCATAGTCATAAACTCTATAAGTTGTATCAGAATTTTGTTGAGTCTCTAAAACTAAAGTTCCTTTGCATAATGCATGTATAGTTCCACTTGGAACATAGAAGAAATCTCCCTTTTTTATTTTAATTTTTCTAAGTAAACTATCCCATTTATTATTATGTATCATTTCAGATAACTCTTCACGAGATGAGGCATTATGTCCAAATATCATTTCAGCATCATCATCACAATCAATTATATACCAACATTCAGTTTTACCAAGTTCTCCATTTTCATTAATATTTGCGTACTCATCATTAGGATGAACTTGAACTGATAAGTTATCATTTGCATCTAATATTTTAGTAAGTAGAGGGAATTTATCACCTTTAACATTTCCAAAAAGCTCTCTATGTTCACTCCATAGTTTAGATAATGTCATACCTTTAAATGGTCCATTAGCCACTGTGCAATCTCCATTTTCATGAGAGCTAATAGCCCAACATTCACCTGTATTTTCAGATGGTATATCATAATTAAATTCATTCCTTAAAGCAGTTCCACCCCATATTCTATACATGAATAAAGGATTTAAAAATAATGGTTCCATAAATATAGCCCCCTAGTTGTAATAATTTTTTATCTTAATCGCTAAGCTTGAGCAACAGACCTGGTTTTAAAGGTTGTTGGCGACATGAGCAAAGCGAATTTTAATAATATATTAACAATTATATTATAAATAAAATTAAAATCAAGATAATAAAGTTGATTGTCCCTTAAATGGGCATAAAGTATAATGTAGATAATCATTCTGTATATATTGAGTATGGAGATGAAGATGAACATATAGACATATTTGGTCATTGTGATGTTGTTAATGTAGGAGAAGGATGTAATAGTAATCCATTTGAGCTTAAAGTAGATAATGATAAATTAATAGGTAGAGGTGTATGTGATAATAAAGGTCCTATGATAGCTTGTTTTTTAGCAATAAAAATGATTAGAGATATGAATATAAAGCTAAATAGAAAAGTAAGGCTTATAGTTGGTGGAAATGAAGAAAGCGGATTTAAGTGTATTAATCATTATTATTCAAAAGAACCATATGGAATTTACGGTTTTACGCCAGATGCAAAGTTTCCAGTATTAAATGGAGAAAAAGGTTCAGGAGTTATACCTTCAATAGGATTAACAACTTTATTAGATAAGAGATTAATTGGAAGAAGAGTTTATGATAAGCAATTTTATCAATCTGGAAAAACATCAATATTTTTAGCATTTATGGGAATATCAGAAGGAGCTATACCATTTGCACTTGAAAGACCAGGGTTTGTTATACCTTTAAATATAGTTGGAGCATTAACAGGAATAACTTTAGGTGCCTTATTTGTTGCAATAGGAAACATATTATATAGAAACAAATTAATAAAAGAAGGAAAAATAGTTGTAAATAACGACTAATTTAAATAAAAAATGGGGGAACTAATTAAAAATTAGAACTCCCTTTCTTTATATTTAAGGAGGAGTATTATGAGTAGAATAGATAACATAAGAGGATATTTAAATAAAAATAATGTAGATGCAATACTTTTAAATAGTTCAAATAATAAGTTTTATATTGTAAGTCTTTATAGTCCTTCAGGATATGTATTTATAACTAATAAAAGTCAATATATAATAATTGACTTTAGATATTTTGAAGATATGAAGGAAAAGGCTAAAGACTTTGAAGTAATATTAATGAACAAAGAAAAAACATACTTTGATATAGTTAATAAAATATGTGAAATAGAAAATATAAATAGCATTGGATTTGAAGGTAGCGAAATCTCATTTGATAGCTATAATATTATGGATGAAAATATAAATGTAGACTTAGTTTCAGTTGATTTATCTAAACTTAGATATAAAAAAGATGAAAAAGAGTTAGAGTATATAAAAGAACAAGGAGGCCAAAAGGAATCATTTGATGTAATAGTTGCATCAGGTTTAAGGGGAGCTCTTCCTCATGGAAAAGCAAGTGATAAGGTAATAGAAAAAGGAGAATTTGTAACATTTGATTTTAGAGTTAGGTTTAATAACTATTGTTCAGATATTAAAAGAACTATATCTATGGGGGACGGAAATGATGAGTTAAATAAAATTTATAATATAGTAAAAAAGCAAATGAGGAAGCAATAAGATTATTGAAACCAGGAATGTCAACTGGAGATATTGATAAAATAGCAAGAGACATAATAGATAAAGAAGGATATGGAGATTACTTTGGTCACAACTTAGGACATGGAGTTGGTATTATGGTTCATGAATATCCATCATTAGCGCCTAATAGTTTGGAAGTAATTAAAGAAGGTATGGTAATTACAATAGAGCCTGGTATATATACCTAATCTTGGTGGAGTAAGAATAGAAGATGATGTTCTAATAACTAAAGATGGATGTGAAAAACTTATTAAATCAACTAAAGAGCTAATAAAAATTAAAATATAAAGGCTAAGTAGAAAGAGGATATGAGTATGTATAATTTTGATTATAAACCAGATAGAGTTAGTGAAAAGCGCAGAAAATGAGATATAAATATAATAAAAGATAGATTTATGGAAGCTGTTAAGAGAGGTGTTTGGGTATACTTACTGTTATGATGAGTTTTATAATTCAGTTATAAATTGGCAAAAGGATATGCATAAAGTAGAAGTTAAAAAAGAAGAAATAACTTTAACTTACGGAACAGTATCAACACTTCATTATACAGTACAAGCATTTTGTAAAGAAGGAGATAGTATAATATTAAATACTCCAGTATATGATCCTTTTGAATCAAGTGCAAAAAAACAAGGAGTTAAAGTTATAAATAATACATTAGATGTGATTGATAATAGATACTATATAAACTTTGACTTATTAGAAGAACAAATTAAAAATCATAAACCAAAATTAATGATGTTTTGCACACCACAGAATCCATCAGGAAGAATATGGACAATTGAAGAAATGAGTAAGGTAGCAAGGATTTGTAAAGAAAATAGTGTTATTTTAATAGCTGATGAAGTTCATGCTGAACATATTCATTATGGAGAATTCAACTCTATCTTAAATATAGAAGATGAATTATTAGAAAATGTAATACTATTAACTTCACCAAATAAAGGATTTAATCTTGGAGGATTAAAAACATCTTACTCAATAATCAAAAATAAAGAACTAAGAGAGATATTTAAGTCAAAGTTACAGCAAAATTCTATAACATCACCAAATGTATTTGGAATAATAGGTTTAATTAGTGCTTATGATGAATGTAGAGACTGGTTAGTAGGAGTAAATAAATATATAAAGGGGAATTATGAGATTTTAGAGTCTTGGGTAAATAAGTATGAAAATATAAGTATAATGAAAATGGAATCTTCTTATTTAGCATGGATAAATATAAGTAAGTTAGGAATAAGTGCTAAGGAATTAACAAATAGATTAGCATTAGAGGTTGGTGTATTAGTAGAAGATGGAAGTCATTTTGTAAATGATGGGGAAGGTTATATAAGAATAAACTTAGGAACACAAAGAGAAAATGTAGTCAATGCACTAAATAGAATAGATGAGTTTATGAATAAGTTTAATAAATCGTATTAAGGTAAAATAAGATATAATCTAAAATGAAATAAATTTTCAAAATAATTCATAATACAGTTGATGATACAATATGAATCTGTTACATTTATAGTAAATATGAAAAAAAATTCCAATGATGGGATTATCAAAAGGAGGATAAAATGAAAAGGGTATCAGCAACTGTAGCAGTATTGCTTTCAGCAGCACTTTTTGCTGGATGCAGTAGTACTTCGGCAACAGAGAAAATCACTGATAGTAACAAAGGCGATATAAAGAGAATTCTTTGGGAACATGCTGGAGATTTAGAGGGACAAAATGGATATGACAAAAACATTGGAACAGCAGGACTGCTTTCTGGAAAATCAGGTGATTTTATTATTGCAGGCGGAGGAGCTAACTTCCCAGATGAGCCAGTAGCAAAAGGTGGAACTAAAAAGCATTATCCAGATGTTTATGTATTAAAGAAAGAAGATGGAAGGTTAAAGCAAGTTAATCATACAACTTTAGATTATGAAATAGGATATGGAAGTTCAATAACTACTGATGAAGGTGTTTATTACATTGGAGGAAGTCCTGACGAAAAAGAAGGAGATAATGTGACTTTATTTACGACTGATGATAAGGGTAAACTTAATACAAAGCATATAGGGGACCTGCCATTTACATTTAGTGATGGAATTGCAGTGAAAAGAGATAATAAAATATATGTTGGTTTAGGAAAACAAAATGGTGAACCTAGTAATAAAATATATGAGTTCAATATAGAAAACGGAGAAGTAAAAGCCTTAGAACCAATTCCAGGAGAGAAAACTAGAAACCAATCAGTAGTTCAATTTTTAGGAGATAGTATATATGTATTTAGCGGTGGAGATAAAACTGCTTATACAGATGGATATAAATATGATATATCAAAAAATTCATGGAGCAAAGTTTCAAATGTCAAAATTGAAGATGAAGAAATTTCACTTTTAGGAGCAGGCTCAGTTAAGCTTAATGATGAAGAGATGCTTGTAATAGGAGGATTTAATAAAACTGTTTATGATCATGCAGTAAAAACTATGGGAGAATTAAAAGATAAAGAACTAGCTGATTTTAAAGAACAATACTTTGGAGCAGATCCATCTGAATTAAGATGGAATAAAAAAATATTAGTTTATAATGCAACTGATGATAAGTGGAGTTCAATAGGAGAAGTTCCATTTGATGCACCTTGTGGAGAAGGATTAGTTCTCGATGGAGATAATATATATTCAATAAATGGAGAAATTAAACCAGGAACTAGAACTAATAGAACTTATGTAGGAACTTTAGTTTACAAATAAAAATAGGTAAAGGGAAAAGTTTTGAAGGATGAGGATAAAATCGTGCTTAGCAGAATATGATAGGTACGATTTTATTTTTATATAAAAGTTTAAAATATATAGATTATAGAAATAATAGGAGTAAATACTTTAAAATATTAGATAAGCAAAAAAAAGAATCTTATGGTATAATGAAAAGGTTAAAAATAAAAGATCGAAGTAGTTTACATAAAGGAGTGATAATTATGGCAAGAGGAGATAAAATGAGAGTCGACTATGATGATTATCTTAGAGACGACGATTTACATATAAACTGGTATCCTGGACATATGAAAAAAACTAGAGACTTAGTTAGAGATAACTTAAAGTTAGTTGATGTTGTAGTAGAACTTTTAGATGCTAGAATACCATTTAGTAGTAAAAACCCTGATATAGACAAGCTTGCAGGAAATAAACCAAGAGTTGTTATACTAAATAAAAGTGATTTAGCCGATAAAGCTAAGTTAGACAGATGGATAAAGTACTATAAAGATCAAGGTATAAAGGCTATACCTATAGACACTATGAAAGGTTTAGGACTAAATAAACTAATAGATGAGTGTAAAAATGTAACTAAAGAAAAAATGGATGCCCTAAAAGATAAAGGTAGAAAAGAAAGACCTATAAGAATAATGATAGTTGGAGTTCCAAATGTTGGTAAATCTTCTATTATAAATAAATTAACTGGAAGAAGAAGTACTCAAACTGGAGACAAGCCAGGAGTAACAAAAGGTAAGCAATGGGTTAGATTAAAAGGTAACTTAGAGTTATTAGATACTCCAGGTATACTATGGCCTAAGTTTGAAGACCAAGAAGTTGCACTTAACTTAGCATTTAGTAGAGCTATAAAAGATGAAATACTAGATATTGAAACTTTAGCATTAAGACTTATCGGAAAATTAATGGTAATAGAGCCAGAAAAATTAAAGGCTAGATATAAGTTAGAAGAATTAGGTGAATCAGATATAGAAACTATGGATATGATAGGTCGTAAAAGAGGATTTATAACTGGAAGAAAAGAATTAGACTATACTCGTATAGCTACAACTGTTTTAAATGAATTTAGAGAAGGTAAAATAGGAAGAATTACTTTAGAAGTACCAGAAGATATTAAATAATTAATCGAATATATAAAATAAAGGCTATTGAAATTTCAATAGCCTTTATTTTATATATTTACAAATGAATTTCTAAAATATTCTACAAAAAAAGAACATTTTCGACAAAATAACATATATTATATTAAGAAAATCAAGACAAGGGTTTTCTTAATATAATATAAGGGAGATAGTTCAATATGAGTCAACAATTCAACTGTTTTAGAGATAGGTTTGATAGAGATAGGTTTGATAGAGATTGTGATAGAGATAGATTTGATAGAGATAGAGAAAGCCGTAGAGAGTGTTGTAGAGAATGTTGTAGAGAATGTTGTAGAAATAGAAACGACAGAGATAGAGACAGAGATAGAGATGGAAGATGCTGTGGAGAATGTTGTAGAGAATGTTGTAGAAATAGAAACGACAGAGACAGAGACAGAGATAGAGATAGAGACAGAGATAGAGATGGAAGATGCTGTGGAGAATGTTGTAGAGAATGTTGTAGAAATAGAAACGACAGAGATAGAGACAGAGATAGAGATAGAGATAGAGATGGAAGATGTTGTGGAGAATGCTGTAGAGAATGTTGTAGAAATAGAAACGATAGAGACAGAGATAGAGAAAGATTCTAGGAAGAATTACGCTAGAAGTGCCAGAAGATATTGAATAATTAATTGAAGATATAAAATAAATGCTATTGAAAAAATTCAATAGCATTTTTTTATATATTTATAAATGAATTTTTAGAAAATTCTACAAATAAAGAACATTCTCGACAATATAGCATATAGTATATTAAAGAAATCAAAATAATGATTTTCTTAATATAATATAAGGGAGATAGTCTAATATGAATGAGAACTTTAGATGTTTTAGAGAATGTGACAGAGATAGAGATAGAGACAGAGAATGTGAGAGAGAATGCCGTAGAGAATGCGAGAGAGAATTTGACAGAGATAGAGATAGAGACAGAGAATGTGAGAGAGAATGCCGTAGAGAATGCGAGAGAGAATTTGACAGAGATAGAGATAGAGACAGAGAATGTGAGAGAGAATGCCGTAGAGAATGTGAGAGAGAATTTGACAGAGATAGAGAAAGAAATTTTGAGAGCGTTTTTAATCAAAATAGACCACAAAGACACGTGCATGAACTTGAAGAAAGTGTAAAATTAGCAGAAATGGGAAATGATAGACACAACCACCGTACTGCAGCTGTTACAGGTCAAGCTATACCAATAAATAATGGAAGAAACCACGTTCATAGAGTTGACACTAGAACAGATTTCTTAGACCATTTTCATAGAATAGATATATTTACAGGTCCAGCTTTATTTATACCAGGTACTAACAAACATATCCATCTTGTAAGAGGATTTACTTCAGTAAACGATGAGCATAGACATGCATTCTTATTTACTACACAAATAGATGCACCATTAGTATAATTTTAAGTTATATTAAATATGTAGATAAAATTTAAATAGTTAAATAATAAATGAGCATAATTATGTTTTATTATATAAACTGATTATGCTCATTTTTATTATTAAATACTAATTTTAGGCAATTGGCTACATTTGTATTGATAATAATTGGCAAAAAAAGTATTGTATTGTATATATTTAAATGAAATTATCTAAATACTATTCAATGGGGTGTTTGCTATGGAACTAAAAGATATAATAGACAAGAGGATAGATAAAAAATTAAAATTGCATGAAGCAATAGATAAGTATGGAATTAAAAGTAGTGAAGTATTAAAACTAAGTCGTGAGTTAGACGTATTAATTACTAAAGAAATGAAACTAAAAAATTAGATAAAACTAATTTATAGCATAACAAATTAATAAGGGGAGTTTTTATTGAATAATAAAGTAATGCCTATAGCACTAGTATTAGTGCTATTTATTAGTTTTGGAAGCATAATGAGAGAAGAAATACTAGATGTTTATAAAAATATGGATACATATTATAACTATAAAAAAGATTGTAAAATAGTAAAAAATTATGATATAAAACATATTAATTTAATTGAAGATCAGAAAGTACATGATATAATATATAAAATTTTATTAGCTAATTCATATATAAAACAAGGAACAATATCAAATTATATGTATAATACTAAAGATGAGTATAAATCTGAAATATCAGGCTATCTACTTAAATATAAAAATATAAATACTAAAACATTTTATATAGTAAATAGATTAATATATCTGAATGAAAATTTAGGTAATGTTAATTCACAATTAAAGAGGTCAAATGAATATAAATATTTAAAATATTTTGTAGTATCTATAATATTAATAATGCTATTAATATTAATTATAATAATACATGAATACAGAAAAAAAAATATAAAAAATGAAATTTTAAACCACAAAGTAGAAATATTAAATAAACAATTGAATTATCAATGGAAGCATTATAATGATATAAAGAAACATCAAGATGAAGTAAAAAGACATTGGCATGATATAAAAAAACATTCTACTTTAATATTAGATCTTTTAGAAAATGAAGAATACCAAGAAGCCAAGGACTATATAAGATCTGTAACACAAGAAATTAAAGAAGTAGAGAGTAAAAAGATAAGTAAAAATAAAATAATTGATGCGATATTAAGTAATAAAATAGAAGAATGTAATTCAAAAAATATAAATTTAATTATGGATATAAAAATACCTGAAACACTCAATATAAATGATTTTGATATATGTGTTATATTTGGAAATATATTAGACAATGCTATTGAAGCTTGTGAAAATATAGATAATAGT
>NZ_HG529235.1 GCF_000499525.1 Faecalimicrobium dakarense
TCTAAAAAGGATAAATACAATCACGGATTAGGATTAAAAAATGTAAAGAACAGTATAGAAAAATATAATGGAAAGATAAGAATTAATTATGATGAAAAAATATTCCAGTTATCTATACTAATGAAAAATTAGAAAAACAAAGTAATCCGTATTGGATTACTTTATTTTTAGGTATTAAACAGTTATTAATTTAATAGATATTATAAGAAAATTACAATATATGTATAAAATTGAAGAATAAGTCTTCTATTTTGCGTATAAACTTTCTACTAATAGGGATTTTTGCATCGTTCAAAAGTGTTATTTCAGATGATGAAAGCTCTGTTATCTTACTAATATTAACTATATAACTACGATGACATTTGGCAAATCCATAATCACAAACTCTTTTATCTACATCATCAAATTTACTGTAAAATTCAATAGATTCATTATCTAAATGAGCAATAACTTTTCTATTGAAAGCTTCAAAATAGTTAATATCAACTAAAGGAATGGTTATCAGTCTGCTACCTTGATTTATTTTAAATAACTTAGTATTAGTATTATATAAATTATCTAATGCTCTCATAAATTCTTTAGTAATAGAATCTTTAGATAATGGTTTCAATAAATAATTTAAAGCTCCAACTTCATAGCCATCTAATATGTAATCTTTACTGTAGCTAGTTAGTATAATTTGTGTACCGTTGTTAAATTCATTTATAATTTTAGCGATTTCTATACCAGATATTGACTCTAAAATTATATCAAGAAATATAATATTGCTATGATTATCATGTTTTTTATATGAATCTATAAATTTCTCCCCAGATTCAAACTCTTTTATATTTATGCTTAAACAATGCTGAATTGATATATATTCTAATGTGCTTCTTATGAAGTCTCTAACTACTTTATCGTCATCACAGATAGTTACATTAATCATGAAAAACCTCCCCCTTTATCGGTAAATATGAAAAATGATTGCCCTACTAAGTATATACTATATGAATATTGTTTTGATACTAATTTGATACCAAAAATATTGTTTTACAACAAAAAAAGACAAATAAATCACATGAAATATTTTAACATGAAACTATTAATAAAATATTGCAATTGAATTTATTTATAAAATCGAGACAAGTAAATCTAAAAATAAAAAGTATAAATATTAGTAAAGAAAATAAAGTTTGAAACATGAGATTATAGACTAAAAAAAAGGGTAAATATTTAAACATAGAAAAATAATTATTTATAAGATTAGTTATATTAAGCTAATCTTTTTTATTTATGATTTAAAAAAATTTTATATTGGAATAGTTGTGCATGCAACTAAAATAATGTATAATAAAGTAGTTGTATATACAACTAAATAAGTGTATAATATAATTTTGTGTATACAATAAACAAAACTTTGGATGGTGAGATTTTAATGTCTAGAAATAATGATTATATTGGAAAATATATTTCTCAATTATATAGAAAAGGAAATTCATTTATAAGTAGAGAGCTTTGTAATGTAGGGGTAGGATCTGGCCAGTTTATGTTTTTAATGGAATTATATAGGCAAGATGGCAGATCTCAAGAAGAACTATCAGAAGTATTAAATATAGATAAAGGAACTACAGCAAGGGCGATAAAAAAGCTAGAAGAAGAAGATTTTTTATTAAGGATAAAAGATGAAAAAGATAAAAGAGCTTACAAACTGTATTTAACAGATAAAGGTAAAGATGTAAAAGAAGATATACAAAATGTTTTAAATGAGTGGGAAGATATGATAACCTCTCAATTAAATGAAGAAGAAAAAGACATGATGAAATTATTATTAAAAAAAATATGTAAAATTAAATAAGGAGGAAAATATATGGCAAATCAACAAATGTTAGGAACTGAATCTATAGGTAAATTACTTTTAAAATATTCAGTACCAGCGATAATCGGTATGATAGTAAATGCTTTATATAATGTAGTTGATAGAATATTTATAGGAAATATACCAGATGTAGGAGCTTTAGCAATAACAGGAGTAGGTGTAACAATGCCTATAATGACTATAATACTTGCATTTGGAATGTTAATAGGTGTAGGTGCTACTGCCAATATATCTATTAAGTTAGGTCAAGGTAAAAAAGAAGATGCAGAAACTATAATAGGAAATACAATAACTTTATCGGTAATAATTAGTTTAGTAATAAGTGTAGTAGGTATACTATTTGGAGATAGTATATTAAAAATATTTGGGGCTAGCGATGCTACCCTACATTATGCAAAATCGTATATTTATATAATATTAGGTGGTACTTTATTTAATATAATTGCATTTACATTAAATAATACTATAAGAGGAGATGGAAACCCAAAACTTGCAGCATTGATAATGGTTGTAGGATGTTTAACTAATATAGTATTAGATGCACTATTAATATTTAAGTTTAATATGGGAATAAAAGGTGCTGCTATAGCTACTGTAACTTCTCAAATGGTTACAGCAATATGGGCATTAATGTATTATATTAGAGGAAAGTCTAACTTGAAATTTAGAAAATCTAGTTTAAAACTTGATAAATCATTAGTCAAGTTAATATTTGCAATAGGCTCTGCTCCATTTGCAATGCAAATATCAGCAAGTTTAGTTCAAGTAATATCTAATAATGCTTTAAAGGCATATGGAGGAGATTTAGCAATAGGTGCTATGGCTACAGTATCTTCTATATCTATGATATTTTTAATGCCTGTATTTGGTATAAACCAAGGTGCTCAACCTATAATAGGATTTAACTATGGAGCTAAGAAATATGATAGAGCGAATAAAACATTTAAAATATCAGCAGTAGTAGCAAGTATTATAATGGCTATTGGATGGATTTTAATACAAGTAAAACCAGAATTTATAGTTGGAATGTTTAATAAAGACCCAAAACTTATGGACATAACAATAAATGGGGCTAAGATATATCTATTGATGTTACCTATAATAGGTATATCTATAACAGGAAGTAATTATATGCAATCTGTTGGTAAAGCTAAATCTGCAATGATATTAAGTTTATTAAGACAGGTAATATTATTAATACCTATGATAATGATACTTCCTAAATTCTTTGGATTAAATGGAGTTTGGTATGCACAACCTGTATCAGATTTCTTATCAACTGTTATAACTGTAGCAGTATTACTTAAAGAGTTAGGAAGATATAAAACAGATAATACTGAAGAAGAGGTAGAATTAAAAACAGAATTCCAATCATAATAAAATAAGTTATAATTTAGCATAGATTATAAAAAATCTATGCTTTTTTTATTTGAAATCTAACTATATTTTGCAAGTTTAGTAAGGAATCAAACCATTGGAATATCTTAGATGCAAGAAATTGTATCAATTGTATACAAAATTTCGAATTTAGTATATATTTGAAATATTGTTGACAGTCCGAAAATTGAGCTGTATAATTATTTGAAAATGTATATTATAAAATTTTAAGAATTGAAAGGATGCCAATATGAACAAAACAAATAAAGACGTAATAGTAGTAGGCTTTGCGTTATTTGCAATGTTTTTCGGCGCAGGGAACTTAATATTTCCGCCATTTTTAGGAGTGATATCAGGAGAATCTTGGATTACAGGATTTAGTGGATTTGTTATAGCAGACGTAGGATTAGCATTATTAGCAATAATAGCAGCAGCAAAATGTGGAGGAGATATAAATAAAGTACTTGGTAGACCAGGCAAAAATCTTTCGATAGTATTAGGCACAGCAATAATGATATGCCTTGGACCACTTTTAGCAATACCTAGAACAGCAGCAACGACTTTTGAAATGGGGGTAGCGCCGTTATTTAGTGGAGTTAATCCAGTATTATTTTCGGTGATATTCTTCGCAATAACATTAATATTAACAATAAGACCGTCAAAGGTTGTAGACATAATAGGTGAATTTTTAACGCCAGCGCTTCTTATAGCACTTGCAGTATTAATAATTAAAGGAATAATATCTCCGCTTGGGGCTATTAATCCAAAACCAATGATAGAACATGTCTTCGCAGAAGGTGTAGCACAAGGTTATCAGACAATGGATGCATTAGGTGCAGTAGCATTGTCTACAGTTGTAATAACATCATTAGGTAACAAAGGTTACACTGATGCTAAAGAAAAAGTTAAATTAACTATTAAATCAGGTGTAGTTGCAGCAATAGGATTATGTTTTGTATATGGTGGATTAACTTACCTTGGAGCAACAGTATCAAAAATCTATGGTCAGGATGTTGCACAGACTACTTTAATAGTTGAAATGACTGCATCACTTCTTGGGAAACCAGGAAAAATAATACTTTCAGCTATAGTTGGATTAGCTTGTTTAACGACAGCAGTAGGACTTACATCAGCGACGGGACAATTTTTTGAAAATCTTACTAAAGGAAAGTTAAAGTATGAAGTAGTAGTTATAGTAGTTTGTATATTTAGTGCAATAGTATCAAACTTTGGAGTAAGTACAATAATAAAATTCTCAGCTCCAATACTAGATATGGTATATCCAGTAACGATTGTATTAGTAATAATGACGTTATTTGGAAATAAAATAAAAAATAATAATGCATTTAAGGGTGCAGCTTATATGGCTTTAATTATAAGCATACTACCATTTGCAAATAAGTTTGGCTTAGATACATCTTTTCTTTCTAAACTACCATTTGCACCATTAGGATTCAACTGGATAGTGCCTGTTGTAATAGCTGGAGTTATAGGAAACTTTATACCATCAATAGATAATAATGAAATTAAAGATAGAATAGATAGAGCAAATTAATGAAAATCGTTGATACTTATAGTATCAACGATTTTTTTATGTACAATAAATTTATATTTTTAATATTTTAATTTAAAATGAACCGTTTTAAAAGTTGTGACGATAATATATAGAGGAAGGGGTGATGTTATTGGATTTGGAGGATATAGAAAGTCTTATAGATGAATACGGTGGTATAATATATAAATTTTGTATAAAGCTTACTCAAGATAAAGATGATGGTGAAGACTTATACCAGCAAACATTTCTAAAGGCAATGGAGTTAAGAGATAAGCTAAATAAAGATAAAAATCCCAAGAGTTTTTTAATATCAGTATCAATAAAACTATGGAAAAATTACATAAGAAAAAATACCAGGAGAAATACAATTGCTCAAGGAATAAACATTGATGAATATGAATCTTTAGATATAAAAGATAACAAAGTAAATATAGAAAATGAAATTATAAATAAGGAAATAGAATCTGAAGTAAATTTAGTTGTATCGAAATTAGAAGATAAATTCAAATTTCCGATTATTATGTATTATACAGCTCAGATGTCAGTTGAGGAGATATCTAAAGCACTAAAAATACCTAAAGGGACTGTTAAAAGTAGGCTGTATAAAGCTAGGATTATAATAAAGGATAGATTGGAGGCTATGGGATATGAAAGAATATAAAAATATAGATGATTTACTAAAAACTTCTCTTTCGTGTGATAAATTACCATCTACAGATTTAAATGAAAGTTTAAAGTTTAAAATTGAAAATAAAGCTAAAGAAGAAAGAGGAATATCAATTTGGTGGCTACCAATGATTGTATCTATAGCTATTGGAATGTTTACTTTTGTAGGAGTAAGAATGTTTGTATCTAGACTATTAATACAAAATATACTACTTACTTTATGTTTTATAGCTGTATTTTTTAATATTATAATGACATTTATTGGCCTCAAATATTTTGAACTTAAGAAAGGAGCGAAAATTATTATATGAATACATTTTTAGGATTAGGGTTATGTTTACTATCAATAGCTATAATGGGAATATTTTTGGGACTTTGGACATACAGGGATTCAAGTAATAGAGGTTTAAATGCAGCACTTTGGACGGCAATAGTAATACTTGGGCCAAATGGAATAGGACTTTTAATTTACTTTTTAGTTGCTAGAAAGCAAAATAATGTTAAGTGTAGCAATTGTGATAGCAATATATCGAGTTCTTCTAAGTACTGCATAAATTGTGGTACTTTAGTATCCAATGCTAAAGAAATAGAAAAAAGGCCGACAAAGCATTTTCTAATTGGATTTATAGTTAGCTTTATAATAGCTGCTATGTGTTTTGTGTGGACTATTTTTAGTGTGATTAGTAATGAAGATTTAGGTTCTGGAGATTTTGAGATTAAAAGTGGAATGTCTTTATTTCTTTTAGAGACTAATACAAAAAGTAAGTGGAATATATCTTACTATAAATCAACATCAAAGTTTTCTAGAAATATAAATAAAGAAAATAATACGCCATCTACTTTATTTATAGAAGCTAAAAGTAAAGAAGGGAATTTAGGATTGAAATTAGAGCAAGGAAGTAAAGAAGATACTATAGATATTAAAGATACTAAGGGAATTAAAGAAATAGATTTAAGTGATTTTAACAATGGAAAAATTAAATTAACTTTAATAAACGAAGATTGTAAGGGTGTAGCGTTTAAAGCTTATTGGGAGTAACAATATAAAAGGGGAGTAATAAATAATATGAATATTTTAGAATTACTGAGGGGGTCTGTTTTTCAGATAGCATTTTTTTCATTTATACCAATTATATGGTGGTTACTTACAGCTAGAAAAAAGGAAAATTTCTTTTCATGGATTGGACTAAAAAAGGTTGATGGAGATTATAAAAAGATTTTTACATGTGTTTTTATATTTGCATTTTCTTGTATTATATCTCAAGTATTTTTAGTTCCGAATTTAGTTCCAGATAATGTTACAATTCAAAGTTCTTATGCAGGTAAGGGGTTTTCAGCATTAATTCCTATACTACTATTTTCTATGATAAATACGGGACTATCCGAAGAAATATTTTTTAGGGGATTTCTTGGAAAAAGATTATGTAGTAAGTTTGGATTTACAACTGGAAATTTAATACAAGGATTGTTATTTGGACTTTTACACGGGGCAATGCTTTTTATTGTAATAACGCCTTTTAAGGCATTAATAATAACAATTATAACTGGATTTGGCGGATGGCTCCTTGGATATACTGCAGAGAAAGCCTCAGGAGGATCTATAATTCCTAGTTGGCTAATACACGGAATTGGAAATTTAATTCTTTCAATGCTACAAGCATTTAGTATAATTTAATTTTAATAATAAAAGCTGAACTTAAAGTTCAGCTTTTATTATTTTAAGATGATAAATTTTTATAATAATCCCAAATAGCTTATATATTTTAAATAAAATAAATATGATGTATACTAAGTTATATCTATGAAAAATATAAAGTGTAAAATATCACTCAAACTAAGGAGAAAACTATGAAAGATAAAAGTGTAAAAGAAATAAAAGAAATAGTTGATAGTCTATCTACTGATAGCTATTTAGAATATATAGAAATACTAAGAAATGATGAAAGAAAATCTGTTCAAAATATAGCTGTGAAAATGGCAAAAAAATTAGATGCTATAAGAAAAGAAAACGAAAGATTAGAAACAATAAACATATTTGAAAATGAAGGATACAATAAGGGATACTTATATATAGGTGGTATCGATGAAGCAGGTCGTGGTCCACTTGCTGGTCCTGTCGTAGCATCTGTAGTAGTATTTAAACCAAATACTAAGATAGAAGGTATAAATGACTCGAAAAAACTAAGTGAAGCTAAAAGAGATGAGTTATTTGATATAATAAAGGAACAAGCGCTAGATTATGGAATAGGTATAGTTAATAATAATGAAATTGACGAATTTAATATATTACAAGCTACTTATATGGCTATGAAAAAAGCTATAAATTGTTTAGAAAAAGCTCCAGATTACTTATTAATAGATGCAGCAACTATACCAGGAGTAGATACACCTCAAAAGCCAATAATCAAAGGAGACTCAAAATCTATATCAATAGCAGCGGCAAGTATATTAGCTAAAGTTACAAGAGATAGTATAATGTATCAATATGATGAAATGTATCCAGAGTATGGATTTAAAAGTCATAAAGGTTATGGTACAAAAGAACATTATGAAGCAATTGAAAAGCATGGTATAACTCCTATACATAGAAAGAGCTTCTTGAAGAATGTGTTATAATATAAAGGTATAAATTAAAATTTATAATTGGGGGATTTAAAATGGATTATAAAGAAATGCTAAAAAATGCTCGTGAAAATTTAAATAAAAGTTGTAGAGTATGTAAATCATGTAATGGTGTTGTTTGTGCAGGAGAAGTTCCAGGAATGGGTGGTAAAGGAAGTGGATCATCATTTATAGAGAACTTTAATAGCTTAGACAAAGTAAAAATAAATATGAGAACTATACATAATGTATCAAAGCCTGATATGAGTATAGAATTATTTGGTAAAAAAATGGATGCTCCTATATTTGCAGCTCCTATAACTGGAACTACTTTAAATATGGGTGGAAAAATAACTGAAAGAGAATATATAAAACCAGTAGTTAAAGGATGTATAGATGCAGGAATTTATGCTATGGTTGGAGATACAGCAGTAGATGAATTCTTAATAGAAAACTTAAGCGTATTAAAAGAAAATAATGGTGAAGGCATAGTATTTATAAAGCCTTGGGAAAACCATGATATAATAAAAAAGATAAAGTTAGCTGAAGAAGCAGGAGCATTTGCAGTTGGTGTTGATATAGATGCTTGTGGACTTGTTACATTATCAATGCATGGAAAAACTGTAGTTCCTAAAAATATGGATGCTATAAAAGAGTTAAAAAAATCTACAAAATTACCATTTATATTAAAAGGTATAATGACGCCTGAAGATGCTATTATGGCAGCAGAATGTGGAGTGGATGCTATAGTTGTATCAAATCATGGTGGAAGAGTGTTAGACTGTACACCAGGGGCGGCTGAGGTACTTCCACAAATTGCAAAGGCTGTTAAAGGTAAAGTTACTATACTTGTAGATGGTGGTGTTAGAACAGGTGTAGATGTTCTTAAGATGATAGGTCTTGGTGCAGATGCGGTATTAGTAGGAAGACCGTTTGTAACTGCTTCATTTGGTGGTGGAGTAGACGGTGTAAAAACTTATGTGGAAAAATTAAAGTCTGAGTTAAATGGGACAATGATACTTACAGGATGTCAGACTATAAATGATATAGATGAAAAGGTAATATATAAAAGTATGTAAAAATAATAGTGTCTCTAATAATTATTAGAGACACTATTATTTTGTATACTATCATCTAATCTTAAGCAACAGACATAGTCGTTTGAGCAACGTGTTGGCGAATTAATTGAGCGATATGAAGTATATCGCCCACTCAGTGGCTTAAGCGAAGCGAATTTTAGTTTTTAGCAAAATTTCTAAGTTTAAAGCTACCGCAAGTTACAAATACTAATCCCATCAAAATTAAAGCAATAAGTGAAAGTATTATGCTTTTACCATTTAAGGCTTCAAATACCCAATATATTGGAGATAACTTAGCTAAGTTATGTAAAAAAGGTATCTTCATACTTAATGAAGGGATTAATGTTGGAATAGATAATCCGGCACTTAATAAAGCATATAAGGTAGTTGCCATACTGATAGCAGCATCAGTTTTAAACACTCTACATAAGAACATTACAAGACCAGTAACTACAAAGCTATTTGCAATAACAATAAGTATCATAGATATATTAATTTCGATTCCGTTTATAACGTTTATTAATATTAATGATAATGAAGATGCAGATGCTTGAACAATAAACAGTGATAGGCATAAACTAAATAGTATTTCAAAATCTTTATTTTTAGTAGATAGCATTCTTTTTAATACGTTTGATTTTTTTAAATCTAATAAATCTTTGCAAAAAGAATAAGCAAACAAATATAGTAAATAAGATGTAAAAAATATAGGCATTGTTGAACCTAAACCAAAAGAAGATTTCTTTTCAACTATCTTAGATGTAATAAGATTAATATCTTTATTATCTGATTTTGATTTTAAAGAACTACTTATAAATTTATTTATTTTAGATTCAGCAAAAATACTGCCTCCACCATCTTCAACTTTAACTGATTTTACTGTAGGATTTTTTAAACTATTAATATCATTTGAAAAGTTTTCATCTAAAATAAATACTGAGGATATTTTATTATTTTTAAGTAACGTAATTGCATTACCTTTATCCTCAATTAAAAATACATTTTCTTTTAGATTTAATTCTTTTATTAATTTTTCTTCATATTCTCCATCTAAGTTGCAGACTAAAGCAAAAGGAACTGATGGTATAGAAGAATCATTATCGTTAAATATAGTAAAGAATGCAGATACTGAGACTATAGGTATTAAAATCATAGGCAATATTAAGCTAGGAGATTTTATATACCTTTTTAAATTTGATAAAGTTAAATTTATTATATTCATTAAAATTCCCTCCAGCTGTATTTTTCTTTTATTAAAGAAGCTCCAAATAAAATTAATGATATTAATAATATTGTAAGAGTAGGTTCTATAATAGAGTTAATATTGTTGTATTCAACAAACTTAGTAAGTAAATCACTAATTAAATAAAGTGGAGAGTATTTATAAAACTTTTCTAAAATATCTACAAAAGGTGAAAAGATTCCACCGAATATCATTTGTGCAAAAAGCAATCCATAAACTATAACTTGACCATATTTTTTAGGGAAAAATACACTAATAAAATTAGAACAAGATGACATAAGTATAGAAATAATCATTGCTAAAAATATTAAAATAGTTAAATTCCCTGTAAATGATATATTTAAATATCTATGAATTAATATATAAGGAAGTACAAATATTAAAGAATATATAAATAGTGTAACAAAATCATAAATTAATAAAATAGTTCTACTAATGGGCATTGATAGCATTCTTTTTTTATAGCCATTAGACTCACATAAGTAACTTCCTAAAATAATATTGCTAATAAAAAGAATAACCAGATATGTTAAACATATTATAGAAAAATACTCTCCAGAAGTTTGCGTTAAGTTACTTTTGACAAAAGAATTTTCTATAAAAGAAGTTTCTATACCTACAAAATACAAGCTTTCATGATAATCATCTATTATATTCTTTAATAAATTACTTGTCCTAGACTTAGTAGTTAAATTTTTAATTTCTATTGAAGTTTCTTTATTATTTAACAAACTTTCTTCATAGTTATTAGGTATAATAATTTCTAAATCTGAAGTATCTTTATCGTTAGTAATTTCAAACAGTTTATCTAGATCTTTATCAATAAAACCAACAAAGGATTTTGATGAATCTGATTTATCATTATCAGATATAACAATTGGGGTTACTTCAGATTCATTAAGATTTTGAAACTGCACTTTTCCAATGTTTATTAAAAATAAAGACATAGCTAAAGGTAGAATTAAAAATGAAAATAGATTCATAATAAAAGCACTTTTAAGAGTTTTAAAGAAAAATTTTATACTATAAAATAGTCTCATAATACTACCTCCTAATCTCTAAGATTTTTACCTGTAAGATTTAAAAATACATCTTCAAGGCTTGGTTCTTCATAAGTAATTTTAGATATAGATACATTATGGTTTTCTATTACTGATAAAGCTTTTGATATAGTAAAGCTCTTATCAATAATTAATGATAATGTAGAAGCATCTTCTTCGTTTAAAGATAAAACTCCATTAATATTTTTTAAATCAAATATTAGATTTGCAGTTATATTATTAACTTCAATTATTAACTTTGTATTACTAAAAACAAGTGATTTTAAGTATTCTTTATCTCCAGATGCTATTTCTTTTCCTTCATCAATAATAAATATTTTAGAACAAAGTTGTTCTACTTCTTCCATATAATGAGAAGTATATATTATAGTCGTGTTTTTATTTATTGATAAATCTTTTAAGAATGTAAATATATAATTTCTCGATTGTGGGTCAACACCAACTGTTGGTTCATCAAGTATTAATATTTTAGGGTGGTGAAGTAGAGCGATTGCTATATTTAGTCTTCTTTTCATACCACCAGAAAGCTTTTTAACTTTTTCTTTTTCATATCTAAAAGTCCGCATATATCTAATACTTCATTAATTCTTTCTTTTAATAATTTTCCACTAAGTCCATATAATGCACCGAAGTATTCTAAATTATCATAAGGTGTTAAAGTTTCAATTATTGCAAGTTCTTGAGGGACTAATCCAATAATTGATTTTATTTTTATAGGATCCTTTTTTAAATCAAAGCCATTAATTTCAACAGAACCATTGTTAGCTAACATAAGATTTGTAATTATGTTAATTAATGTTGATTTACCAGCTCCATTTGGACCGATAAGACCAAATATTTCACCTTCATTTACAGAAAAGCTAATATTATCAAGAACAAGTTTGTCATTAAATCTTTTTGTTATATTTTCTACCTTTATAATACTCATGAAAAAACCTCCCAAATAAATTTCTAATATTATAATAGAAAATTATGGGAGGTAAATCTATACCATAAAGTAACTTTAAAAAATGACTTAAGTCACTATTTTAGTTTTAAAAGCAAAAATTGCGAGTTGAGTTCTGTCACGAAGCTCAAGTTTAGATAATATATTAGTTATATTATTTTTTATTGTTCCTTCAGATAAAAATAGTTCACTGGCAATCTCTTTATTAGTAAGGCCACTTGCTACTAATTTTATAATAGAGACTTCTTTATCTGATAAATTATATTTATTTAATATTTCATTATGATCAACTGTTTTTTCGCTAGATATAACTTTAGGAGCAACATTTTTATCTAATACAATATTTCCTGAGACACTAGATCTAATTCCTTCGTATAAAACTTCATCAGAGCTATCTTTTAGTAGATATCCTGATGCACCAAATTTTATAGCATTTTTTATATATTCATCATCATTAAAGGTTGTAAGTATAAGTACTGATATTAAATCATCATATTCTTTTATAAGACGAGTGCCCAGTACCCCATCACAAACGCTCATTCTTATATCCATAAGAACTAAATCTACATGATTATTTCTACAAAACTCTAAAGCCTCATATCCATTAGAAACATCTCCAATTATATCTAAATCACTATAAGAGCTAAGTATTATTTTTAAACCTTTTCTTATTAATTTTTCATCATCTACTATTAATATTTTTATTTTACTCAACAAATTCACTCCTTGTATTTTTCGGAAAAGATGTGTGGATTATAAAACCATCATTAGAAGTAATAAATTCAACTTTTCCATTTAATTCGTCAACTCTTTCTTTTATACTATTTAGACCATTACCTTTTTTTATATCTTTACATCCAATTCCATTATCTTTAATAGATAGTATCAGATTATTAGAGTTAAAGGTAATAAATATATTAACTTTCGTTGCTTTTCCGTGCCTTATAGAATTTGAAAGTGATTCTTGGATAATTCTATATAAAGCTGTGCATTGAACGCTTGAAAGATTCCAAGTATTTTTTGACACAGTCATTTTAACATCAATATTAGTCATTTTAATAAAGTTTCTTATTAGTTCTTCTATCTTAAACAAATTTTGGTAGTTTTCATATCCCTCTGGCTTTAAAGATGTTACAGCTTCTCGAACTTCTTTAAAGCTCTCTTTAACAAATTCTCTTAATTCATGAACCAATTCTTTTAAGTCTTCATCTTTAGATACTAAATTTTCAATAGCACCTAATTGAATTATAGTTGTAGATAGAGAATGACCTACGCTATCGTGAATTTCTCTCGATATTCTATTTCTTTCTTTTAATATAGCTAATTCTTCAACAGAGCTTATATAAACTTCTAAATCAGAATTTGATTTTTTTAACTTATCTTCAGAAATTCTTAGCTTATCATAAACATTTTGGATGTTAATTTTAAAAATATCCTCGTTATATATATATAAATATAATAATGAGATCAAACTTAGTATAAGAGAGTATTCAATTGAAGAGTATATTGAATTATTAAAATTTATAATAAAATAAGAACCTATAAGTATAATTAGATATAAATATTTATTCTTTATAATTTTTGAAAAACATATATCAATAATTAGTGGTAAAAAATAAAATGGTGTAAATTTGTATGTATAATTATACAAGGCTAAAATTAATATAAACTCTAAAAGTGACGAAATTATCATAGGCAAGTTTTTATTGTTAAAATTAAAGAATCTAATTTGATTATTTATTATAAAAATTAGACTTAAGAAAAATGATATATTTGAAATATTATTATAAGTCATGATGTTTATAATTATCATAAATAATGATATATACCTAGTAAAAGTAGCTAAATTATTTTTATTCATAAAACCCCCTAAAATATAGCTTATTCTAATATTAGGATAAGCTATATTTATTAATTACTCAAATGAATTTTTATGGATATTAAAAATAAATTTTACAAAAAATTTACAAAATCCATAAATCATTGAAATAAAAAGTAGTTAAACTTATAATAATCACAGACAAATAGACAAATATAAGAATTAGTAAGGAGTAAAATTATGTGTGGGTTTGTAGGATTTTTAGATAAAATTTTAAATAAAAAAGAGTAATTAGTGATATGTTAGAGACTATAATACATAGAGGACCTGATCAAACAGGAGAATATATAGATAATAATATAGCATTGGGGTTTAGAAGACTTAGTATTATAGGACTAGACAACGGGCTACAACCTATATTTAATGAAGATAAAAATTTAGTTTTAGTATTTAATGGAGAAATATATAATTACAAAGAATTAAGATATGAATTAATAAATAGAGGTCATATTTTTACTACGACTACAGATAGTGAAGTATTGATTCACTGCTATGAAGAATTTGGAGAAAGTATGCTTAAGAAATTAAGAGGTATGTTTTCTTTTGTAATATATAATAAATATGATAATAGTATATTTGCAGCAAGAGATCATTTTGGAATAAAGCCATTATATTATTATCTAACTGATGATAATGGTTTATTATTTGGATCAGAAATAAAAAGTTTTTTAAAGCACCCAAACTTTAAAAAAGAGATTAACAAAGAAGCTTTAAAACCATATTTAACATTTCAATATTCAGTACTAGAAGAAACTTTTTTCAAAGGTGTGTTTAAGCTTAATCCTGGTCATTATCTTAAATTTAAAGATGGAAAATTAACAACTAAGGAGTATTGGGATATAGATTTTAGACAAGAAATAATATCTTTGAATAAAAGCGTAGAAAAAATAGAAAAAGTGGTTAAAGAATCAGTTGAAGTTCATAAAGATAGTGAAGTACCAGTAGGAGCATTTTTATCAGGTGGAGTAGATTCTAGTTATATAGCTGCGTGTCTATTGCCGCAAAAATCATTCTCAGTAGGATTTGAACAGGATAAATTTAATGAATCAAGTCTTGCAAAGGAGTTATCAGACTCATTAGGTATAGAAAATATTCAAAAGGTAGTAACTGCAGATGAATGTTTTGAAAATATTTCTAAAATACAGTACCATATGGATGAACCTCAATCAAACCCATCATCTTTACCATTATACTTTTTATCTGAATTAGCTAGAGAACATGTAACAGTTGTTTTATCTGGAGAGGGAGCAGATGAAATCTTTGGTGGATATGAATGGTATGATGATGACGATAGATTAAAAAAATATAAAAAAATACCTTATAAATTTAGAAATATAGCCGCGAAAGTAGCTGGGAAATTACCAAATTTTAAAGGACGAACTACTATTATAAGAGGTGGGAGTAAAGTAGAAGATTACTTTATAGGACAAGCGCTAATATTTGAAGAAAATGAAGCAAAGAAAATATTAAATCCAGAATATACAAATTCAAAATCAATAAAAGAAATAACAGGACCTATATACAATAAAGTTAAGTATAAAGATGACATAGCTAAAAAACAGTATTTAGATTTAAAGCTTTGGTTACAAGGAGATATATTATTAAAAGCAGATAAAATGAGTATGGCTCATTCATTAGAATTAAGAGTTCCATTTTTAGATAAGGAAGTAATGAAAGTAGGAGAATCAATACCTACTAGATACAAAGTTAATGATGTAACTACTAAGGTTGCATTAAGAGAGGCTGCAAAGAAAAACCTTCCAGAAGAATGGGCTAAGCGTGAAAAGAAGGGATTTCCAGTACCTATAAGATTATGGTTAAAGGAAGAAAAGTATTATAATATTGTAAAAGAAGCTTTTTCTAGCGATTATGCATCTGAGTTTTTTAAAACAAAGGATTTAATTAAACTATTAGATAATCATTATAATAATAAAGTAAATAATGCTAGAAAGGTATATACAATATATGTATTTCTAGTATGGTATAAAAGATTTTTTATAGAGGCAATTTAAATAAATATAGCTTACTCTAATATTAGAGTAAGCTATATTTATTTAATTACTCAAATGGATTATTAGGGATATTGAAAATATCTCTATTTTCAATTTGAGTAATAGTATTTTCAAAGGATGCTTTAACTTTATCCATTGGTAAATTTTCAATAGTAGATAATTCATTTTTATCAGCTATTGGTATTATTTCGTAAACATCTTTTCCTGAAGTTCTATATTTATTAACCCAAGTAGGTATAAAGTTTACTTTTGATACAAATGTTTTATTTTTATTAAAATCCTTAGTTATTTCAATATCAGCCATTAATCCGTCCTCAGTAAAAGGAGTTCCTAAAAGTTCTCTTCTTTGATTTGATATGAAATTTCCTAGGGAATATATGACTAAAGTGTCGTTACTACCATTACTTGATTTAATCATCTGAGCAGGTTGTACAACATGAGGATGAGAACCTATAATAATATCTACACCGGCATCAGATAGCTTTTTAGCAAGTTTTGTCTGAAACTCACTAGGAGTTCTTTGATATTCATTGCCCCAGTGGATTATAACTATTTGAATGTCTGTATCTTTAAGATTGTCTAAGGTTTTACTTATAGTATTAAATGCATTATCAACACTATGCATATCAAATATATTCATTTTATCTTTAGAATTATTTGATATTGTTATTCCATTTAATCTTTTGCTATTGTTTATTATCTCTCCGTAAGAAAATGCAGTAATACCTAATTTTATATTGTTAACATCTTTAATTAAATAGTTGACATCACCAACCTTTTCAGTAGTACCAACAGTATCAAATCCTTTTTCTTTAGAAACCTCTAAAGTTCTTTTTACGCCTAAATCTCCTTTATCAAAAGAGTGGTTATTAATAGTAGATAGTATATCAACTCCGGCGAATTTAAGTCCATCAATTAATGCATCTGGTGAATTAAATGTAGGATAAGATGTATAAGAAGTAGAAGGACCTGCTAATGTAGTTTCTAAGTTGGCTATTGCTAAATCTGAATTTTCTATGTATTTTTTTACATATTTAAAGTTATTATCAAAAGAATAAGATTTTGTGTCAGGATTAAATTGTGCTTTTAATTGTGGATTATGTGCCATTACATCTCCAACTGCACTTAAAGTTATTTTACTAGTATCTTGCTTAGTAATGTTTGAAAAAAATTCCCCTTTAACCTGCTTTTCTGAAATGGATTTATCTGATTTCACATCTTTAGAAAGATTGGTTATTAAAAAGCCGCTAGATAGTAATAATACAAAAAATATAAAAAATAATTTTTTAAATAAAATTTTTTTCTTTTTTTTCTTTATTTGGTTATTTTTGGATCTAGACATACTAACTCCCCCTCATATAGTAATATTAATCTTAAAATTATAAATTTTCAATCATAAAAAATAAAAGCTGTATATATAGTGATTTCAATGACAATAATCACTAAATAAAGGAGAAAACTTAGGAGAATAATGATGAATAATAAAGAAAAAGGTGATTTTGGAGAAAATGTCGCTTTAAAATATTTAATGTCGAAAGGTGCTAAGGTATTAGAGAAGAATTATAAAATAAAAACAGGAGAAATTGATATAATAACCAAACTAGACAACCAAATTGTATTTGTAGAAGTAAAGGCAAGAAGTAATTTAAAGTTTGGATATCCATCTGAAGCTGTAAATTATAAGAAAATAAAAAAGATAATTTCCACTGCAAATTATTATATTCTGAGGAATAATTTACATAATGAACCTATGAGATTTGATGTTATAGAAATATATTTAAATGAAAATAAAATAAACCATATAGTTAATGCATTTTAAGATACTGCCTTTGTGATATTAGAGTAGCGAACTTTTAGTGGAGGAATTTAATGCTTAGTATAATTAATTCGAGCAATTTAATAGGAATAGAAGGATTTTTAATAAAAGTAGAGGTTGATATAGCAAATGGAATACCTTGCTTTAGCATAGTAGGTCTTGCAAGTACAGAGATAAAAGAAGCAAGAGATAGGGTTAAATCAGCAATAATAAATAGTGGATATAGCTTTCCAAATTCTAGAATAGTAGTAAATTTATCACCTGCAGATATGAAAAAACAAGGATCTTTCCTTGATTTATCTATATGTATAGGAATACTTAGACAAGCTATAAAAAAGGATGAAAAGTACGTAAATGAAAGTATGTTTGTCGGAGAATTATCATTAGATGGAAGTTTAAGAAAAGTTAGAGGAATTTTGCCAATAGTTATAGGGGCCAAAGAACAAGGAATAAAAAGAATTTTTATACCATCAGATAACTTAGTGGAAAGTTCATTCATAGATGATATAGATATAATACCAATTAAAAGCTTAAAGGAATGTATAGGGTTTTTAAATGGTGAATTAAATATTGATAATAAAGGTACTATTAATTTAAATACAGATAACAAAGAAAATGATTATGATGAAGATTTTAAAGATGTATCAGGAAACTACTTTGTGAAAAGAGGAGCAGAAATAGCTGCTGCAGGAAACCATAATATATTAATGGTAGGACCTCCTGGATCAGGCAAGACAATGATTGCTAAAAGAATAAGAACAATTCTACCTGATATAAAAAAGGATGAAATGATAGAGGTTACTAAGATATATAGTGCATCGGGATTACTTGATGAAAATGAAGGAATAGTTTATAAAAGACCATTTAGATCTCCTCACCATACATCAACAAGGCAGGCTTTAGTAGGTGGAGGTATTAATGCTAAGCCAGGAGAAGTAGTTTTATCTCATAGAGGAGTACTATTTTTAGATGAAATGGCTGAATTTGATAGAAAGATTTTAGAGACATTAAGACAACCCATAGAAGATAAGTATATAAATATATCTAGAATAAAATACAATATGAAATATCCTTGTAACTTACTTTTAGTAGGCGCAATGAATCCTTGCCCATGTGGATACTATAAGTCTGAAAATGAATGTACATGTAGAACTTTTGATATAGATAGATATAAAAATAAGATATCAGGTCCATTATTAGATAGATTTGATATTTTTATAGAGGTAAATTCAGTATCATATGATGAGTTAAATAATAATACTAATTCTGAAAGTTCAAAAATTATAAAAGAAAGAGTGCAAAAAGCAAGAGAAATTCAAAATAAAAGGTTTGAAAATCAGGGTCTAAAAACTAATGATGAAATAAAATCATCTGAAATTTTAACTTATTGTAAGTTAAATGATGAAGCTTTATCTACTACTAAATTAATATTAAATAAATATAAATTAAGCAATAGGAGTTACACAAAACTTATAAAAGTAGCAAGAACAATAGCTGATTTAGAAGGCAGTGATTTTATAAATAATAATCATATAATGGAGGCTTTTTCTTTTAGAAAAGCATACTATACATATTTCAAATAGGAGATAAATATGGAAAAAAGAGATATATATCTGTGGTTAAAATCAATAAAAGGAGTAACTAATAATACTATAGAATTAATAGAAAATAACTTTTTGGATATTGAGAACTTGATAAACGCATCAGATAAGGAAATATACGATTTAAAAAATATAAATACAAATATTAAAGAAAATATAGTAAAATATAAAAGTCTTGCATACTTAGATAAAATTAAGGAAAATTTATACAATAAATCGATAGAGTATATTTGTAGTGAGGATAAAAATTATCCTGCTAATTTAAAACACATATATGATGCACCAAAAATATTATTTTATAAAGGTGATATAGGTATAGCTAATAAAATGAGCTTAGCGATGGTTGGAAGTCGAAAGCCAACGGACTATGGTATTCATTGTGCAAAAAATATTAGTAAAAAATTATCAGATGAAGGGATAAATATAATAAGTGGTTTAGCTGTCGGAATAGATTCATACTGTCATTTAGGAGCAATAGAAGGAAGCTCAAAAACTATATCAGTTTTCGCATCCTCTGTTGATAGCCCTCTACCAAAATCTAATATAAAACTAGCAAATAAAATTTTAGACGATGGGGGCTTAATATTATCTGAATATAACATAGGTGAAAATGTTTACAGAAGTAATTTTGCCAATAGAAATAGAATTATGAGTGGTATAAGTAGTGGTGTTATAGTGGTTGAAGCCGCTGAAAAAAGTGGTTCCTTAATTACAGTTGAATTTGCATTAGAACAAGGTAAAAATGTGTTTGCAGTTCCTGGAAATATAAACTCCTATATGAGTAAAGGTTGCCATAAAATCATAAAAGAAGGGGCAAAGTTAATAGATGGCATAGAAGATATTTTAAATGAATATGAAATAACTAGTATAAATTTTAAAGAAAATTGGAAAAATTATGATAATATAGGTTTAAGCAAAGAAAGTATCAAGGTAATAGAGACTTTAAAATATAAAGGTGTCTTGCATATAGATGAAATTTGTGATAATACTAGAATGGAAATAAAATCTGTAAATACAATTTTAAGTGAACTAGTATTAAATGATGTATTAATAGAGATGAATAATAAAAAATACAGTTTAAATGTATAAATAACATAGATAGTGGGGGTGTGTGGTTTTATGGCCAAAACATTAGTCATCGTAGAATCGCCTGCAAAAGCTAAAACCATAGAAAAGTTTTTAGGAAAAGGTCATTATACCGTAAAAGCTTCGGTTGGTCATGTAAGGGATTTACCAAAAAGTAAATTAGGTGTGGATATAGAAAATAATTTTGATCCACAGTATATAAATATAAGAGGTAAGGGCGACGTAATAAAAGAATTAAAAAAAGAAGCAAAAAAATCTAAAAAAGTATATCTAGCAACCGATCCAGATAGAGAAGGTGAAGCTATATCATGGCATTTAGCTCATATACTAGATTTAGATGAAAAAGATGAATGTAGAATAGAGTTTAACGAAATAACTAAAGATGCTATAAAGAAAGCTATAAAAAGTCCGAGAAATATAGATATAAGCGTAGTTGATGCACAGCAAGCTAGAAGGGTCTTAGATAGATTGCTAGGATACCAAATAAGTCCAATACTTTGGCTAAAGGTAAGAAAAGGACTTAGTGCAGGTAGAGTTCAGTCAGTAACAACAAAATTAATTTGTGATAGAGAAAAAGAAATAAAAGCATTTATACCAGTTGAATATTGGACTATAGATTTAGAGGCAAAAACTTCAAATGGTGAAGATGTAAGCTTAAAATTCTATGGAAAAGACAATAAAAAAATTGAAATAGAAAATGAAGAAATGGTAAATGAAATTTTATCTGATATTAAAGATAAAGATTTAGATGTAGTCTCTATAGAATCTAAATCAAGAAAAAAAGCAGCACCAAAGCCATTTACAACAAGTATGCTTCAGCAAGAAGCTGCAAATAAATTATCTTTTACAACTAAAAAGACTATGAGTATAGCACAAGAGTTATATGAAGGTATAGATATAGATAAAGAAACTGTAGGTCTTATATCTTATATAAGAACTGATTCAAAGAGAATATCTGATGAAGCAAAAGAAAAATCAAAAGCTTATATACTAGATGAAATAGGCGAAAATTATTATAAAAATACTGCTGAACAAAAAGAGAAAAAAGAAACTAAAAAAGTGCAAGACGCTCATGAGGCAATAAGACCAACTTATGTTGATAAAACTCCAGATAGTATAAAAAGTTATTTAAGTAAAGATCAGTATAAACTATATAACTTAATTTGGAGAAGGTTTGTAGCAAGCCAAATGGAAGACTCTGTATTTGATATATTAAACCTAGAATGTCAAATAGGAAACTATATATTTAAAGCAACTGGGTCAAAAATGAAGTTTGATGGATACACTAAAATTTATAATTTTACAGATAGAGAAGATAAGATATTACCAGATATTAAGGAAGGTGATGTACTTAACTTAGAAAATATAAGCCCGCTTCAACACTTTACTAATCCACCAGCAAGGTTTACAGAGGCAAGTTTAGTAAAAACACTTGAAGAATTAGGAATAGGAAGACCAAGTACTTATGCACCAACAATAACTACAATACTTAATAGAGAGTATGTTGAAAAACAAGGAACAAGTCTTTGCCCTACAGAATTAGGGATAATAGTAACTGATATATTAGAAAATAACTTCCAAAAATTTATAGATGTTGATTTTACAGCGCAAATGGAAAATCAATTAGATGAAATAGAAGAAGGACATATTGAATGGAAAAAAGTTGTTTCAGATGCATATGAACCACTTAGAGAAGCTATAGAAGTAGCAATAGAAAGCATAGAAAAGATAAACATGGATGAAGAGACAGATGAAATATGTGAAAACTGTGGAGAGAACATGGTTATCAAATACGGTAGGTTTGGAAAATTCATGGCATGTAAAAACTATCCAGAATGCAAAACTACAAAGCCTCTTGTAAATAAAGTTGGAGTAAAATGTCCAAAGTGTCATGAAGGAGATATAATTCTTAGAAAGTCTAAAAAAGGTAAGGCCTTTTATGGATGTTCTAATTATCCAGAGTGTGATTTTATAGCATGGAATAAGCCTACAGGAGAGGTTTGTGATAAGTGTGGATCTTATATGATAGAGAAAGTAACTAAATCTGAAACAAAAATAATATGCTCAGATAAAGACTGCAATAAGGGTAATATCAAGGAAAATAAAGATGCATCAGATGAAAAAATAGAAAAATAGATAAATACTAGTAATCATATTGTAAAAGACAGAAATTTGTGATAACATTTCAAGTGCATGATTTAGAAACAAATTAAAGTTTTTGTTAAACAAATTAGATATACTTAAATAATAAAATAGGTTGTATGATGCCTGACTTTTATGAGGAGATGAATATAAATGGCAAGTGAAATGTTACAAAAAACAAGAAAAATAAATCAAACCCTACAATCAAGTAGTGGAAGCAATGTCTCTTTTAATTTATTAGCCGGAGCATTAGGAGAAGTATTAAATGCAAACGCATACGTATTAAGCAGTAAGGGGAAAGTTTTAGGATTATACCTTAAGGATGCTAATGATAGTTCAGTTATAGAAGATGAAATTACTAAACAAAAAAAATTCCCAGAGGAATATACTAAAAATTTATTAAAAATTAATGAAACATTAGAAAATATAACGGGTGCAGATTTATTAGGATTGTTCCCAGAAGAACATGATAGATTAGATAAAAATAATACTATAGTACCTATATTAGGTAGCGGCCAAAGACTTGGAACATTAGTGCTTTCAAGATACGGTGAAAGATTTACAGATGATGATTTAGTTATAGCTGAATATAGTGCAACAGTAGTTGGTCTTGAAATATTACGAGCCATAGGTGAAGAGTTAGAGGAAGAAATGAGAAAGAAAGCTGTAGTTCAAATGGCTATAGGTACATTATCTTACTCCGAACTTGAAGCTGTAGAGCATATATTTGAAGAGTTAGATGGAAAAGAAGGATTACTTGTTGCAAGTAAAATAGCAGATAGAGTTGGTATAACTAGATCTGTTATAGTTAATGCCCTTAGAAAATTTGAAAGTGCAGGGGTTATAGAATCAAGGTCTTTAGGTATGAAAGGTACACATATAAAAGTACTTAACGATAAGCTTATTGAAGAACTTAAAAAACTAAAAAATAATCACTAAATATAAAAAGGTATCTATTTTTAAGTAGATGCCTTTTATTTAATTACAGATGGATTTTAGGAAAGGGTGAGATTATGCAACCTTTAGCAGATAAATTAAGACCACATCAAATAGAAGATATGGTAGGTCAAAGTCATATAATAGGTAAAGGGAAAGTTATTAATAAACTTATAGAAAATAATACTATCCCAAATATGATTCTATATGGTCCTCCAGGAACAGGTAAAACAACATTGGCAAATATTATAGCTAATGTTACAGGGAAAAATATATAAAATTAAATGCAGTAAATTGTGGTGTAAAAGAAATAAAAGAAGCAATAGATGCGAGTAAAAGAGATTTATTTTCTTATAATGGTATAATTTTAATGCTAGATGAGATTCAGGCATTAAATAGAAAACAGCAACAATCATTACTTGAGGTAATTGAAGAGGGGTCTGTAACTTTAATAGCAAGTACTGCTGACAACCCATACTTTGTAGTATATAAAGCCATTTTAAGCAGAAGTACTATATTTGAATTTAAAACTATAGAAAAAAGAGATATACTGAAAGGGCTTGAAAATGCCGTAAATAAGCTTAAGGCTATATATGAAGATAAAGATATTAATGTTGAAGAAAAAGCTTTAGAATACATAGCAGAGGCCTGTAATGGTGATATGAGAAGTGCATTAAATAAATTAGAGCTAGTTTTTAATTTAGGAATAGATATACCTTCTAATTATGTAAATATAACTGCTCAAAATGTTATAGAATCTTCAAGTGTAAAAATGCTAAGTTATGATAAAGGTGGAGATGATGGGTACTCTATATTATCTGCATTTCATAAGTCTCTGAGAGGGTCTGATATAGATGCATCAATTCACTACTTAGCTAGACTTGTAAAAGCAGGAGATATTCAAAATATTACTAGAAGGCTACTTTGTGTTGCAAGTGAAGATGTAGGACTTGCTGTACCACAAGCTATAACTATAACAGAGGCATGTGTTTCAGCAGCGCTTCAATTAGGCTTTCCGGAAGCTAGAATACCTCTGGCACAAGCTACAATATATTTAGCACAATGCCCTAAATCAAACTCAGCTGTCATGGCTATAGAAAATGCATTATCAGACTTAGATAATATAGAGGTAGGAGATATTCCACTTCATCTAAAAGATGCACATTATGCTGGAGCTAAAGATTTGGGTAGAGGAGTAGATTATAAGTATCCGCATAATTATCCTAATCATTATATAAAACAACAATACTTACCTGATGCTATAAAAGATAAAAAGTACTATATTCCAGGAGAAAACAAAAATGAAATATCTTTTAAACAGTACTGGGATAGTATAAAAAGTAATGAATAATAAATTATAAATAAAATATATTTAAGGTGCTGACTTTTAAACATAAAAGCTAGCACCTTTTGATATAAAAAATATATGGGAATAAAGCCTATTTAGATATACGTTTAGTGATATAATTATTTTAATTGGAAATGAAAGATATGTTATTAGAACGACATAACGTTACAATAATAATAGTCGATCATAAGTTAATAGAAGGTATACTAAGTAGATATGATGAAATAGTAGTTATGGATAGTGGTAAAATTGTTGAGATAGGAAGCTTTAAAGTGTTAATGGAAAATGAAGGTGAATTTTAAGATTTATACAAAGTAGAATTAAGAAATGAAGATGTAGTTTAATATACATAATAAAAACGTGTAGAGATAGATTTTAATTTATCTCTACTTTTACATATAAATGTATTATAAATTTAAGCCTTATTAATCGTAGTACATTACATATTTTAAAATAAATTTTATGCAATATTAAAAAATAGAGAAGAGAATTATAAAATAAATCATATAATTAAATATCTACTATAAAATGTATAGTACAAATTTTATTTATGAATAGATATACTTAGCAACTGTTCATATCAGGGGGAATGGTTATGATTGTAAAGCTTGATAATACTTATAATGATAAATTAATGAAGTATTTAAAAAAAGAGCCCGAATTTAATCTATTTATAATAGGGGATATAGATAGATATGGTTATAATAATTATTTTTTTAATATCTGGGGCGATATAAATAGAGATGGAGAGTTAGAGGGAATTTTAGTAAAATACTTTGATTTTATTATAGTTTATTCTTACTCTAAATTTAACATAGATAAATTTATGAATTTAATTAATAGATTAGACTACTCTGAGATAAGTGGGAAATCAGAAATAATAAGCCAATTATCAAATAGGATAGATTTAAGAAAAATAAGAACTGTTAATCTAAGTAAGTTAGATAGAGAGATAGCATATACAAATAGATCATCAAGAATAAAAGTTAAAAAAGTAAGGTTTGGTAATTTAAAAAGGATAGTAAGATTATATGAATTAATTGATGAATTTGAAAATACAAATATAGATTGTATAAAAAATGGATTAAAAACTGGAAGAGGGTATTGTATAGAAGTTAATAAGCAGGTAGTAGCTATGGCTAAGAGTACTTCAGAAAATAAAACTCATGCAATGATAGTTGGGGTAGGAACACATCCGAATTACAGGAATAAAGGGCTTGCAACTAGATGCATAGTAAGAATTTGTAATGAATTATTAAGTGAAGGAAAGATACCATGCCTGTTTTATGATAATGAAGAAGCTGGAAAAATATATAAAAAGCTAGGGTTTGAAAATATTGGTTTTTGGAGCATAGGATATAGGTAACTTAAATTTAAAAAGATTGTTAAAAATTTAATGTTAAAATAAATTATATATTGTATAATTGATTTATTGAAGAAAACATTTTTATTAATCAAGGGGAACTTAGGAGGAGAGTATGTATAATATAGGTATAGACGTTGGAGGAATGAGCATAAAAGCTGGTATTGTTAATAATGGAGAAATTATTAGTAAACTTAGCAAAGAAACAGATAGGCAAGGTGGGTTAGATAAACTAGCTGATGATATAATCGAATTAATAACTAATATTTTAAATAAGAATAATATCGATATTAAGGAAATAAATACAATAGGTATAGGGTTCCCTGGAGTTGTTGCCAAAAATGGAGGGGTAACATGTGTTAATCTAGGATTAAAAAATGCATTAGTTGTACCTAAAATAAAAGAAAAGTTTTCAAATACTAGAGTAATGGTAGGAAACGATGCAAATGTTGCTGCACTTGCTGAATATGCATATGGAAGCATGAAAGGTTATGAAAGTGGAGTTATGATAACATTAGGAACTGGAATAGGCGGAGGAGTTGTAATAAATGGTAAACTTATTACAGGGGCTAATGGAATAGGTGCAGAAATCGGGCATATGATGATATCTAGCAATTATTTTGATTGTAATTGTGGCAATAATGGATGCTTTGAGACATTTTGTTCAGCTACAGCAATAATAAAGTATGCTAGAAAATTAGTAGAAGAAGGAAGAAAAACAATCATAATTGAAAAGGCAGATAATGATGTAAATAACATAACTGCTAAAATGGTATTTGATTCATATAAAGAAAATGATGAAGTTGCAATAGAAGTTGTATCTAGATTTAGAAAATATTTAGCGATGGGGCTTGCTAATATTATAAACTTTATAGACCCGGAAGTTATATCAATTGGAGGAGGAGTTTCAAATGCAAGTGATATAATGTTAGAAGGGTTAAGTGAGCAAATTAAAAAACACCTTCCATTTGATGGTGCTGGAATTGGAGAAATAGTTATAGCTAAATTTAAAAATGATGCTGGAATATTAGGGGCATCTGCTCTATAAATAAATAAAACTGCCTAGAA
>NZ_HG529236.1 GCF_000499525.1 Faecalimicrobium dakarense
AGTTTTATTTATTTATAGATATTATAAATTTGAAATACCAGGTATTTTAAGCTTTTATAATATTAGTTAAAAAATTTTAATTTTTTAGATTAAAAACTAAAATAGCGGGTAAAAATGTAGTATAGCTAAGATAATTTATTTAAAATTATATGGCTAAATTTTTTAAATTTAAATCCTAGTAAAATAGTTGGAATTTAATCTTGACAAGAATACTATGGTATAATAAAATTAAATTGTAGATAATTCATACTAAAATAGTATGGATTAGATTGAAAATAAAGGGTGATAAAATATGAAGCTATCAACTAAAGGTAGATATGGACTTAAAGCTATGTTTGAACTTTCACTTAATCAAGATAATGGTCCCGTTCCCTTAAAGTTTATTGCAAAAAAGCAAAAAGTATCGGATCAATACTTAGAACAAATATTTTCTAAGTTAAAAAAATCCGGTTTAGTTAAAAGTGTAAGGGGATCTCAAGGTGGATATTTGTTAGGGAAAGAAGCTAAGGATATTACAGTTGGAGACATATTAACAGTACTTGAAGGACCAATATCTTTATCAGATTGTGTATTAGATGAAGATGTTTGTGAGAACTCAAGTATGTGTGTCACGAAAGTAGTTTGGGAAAAAATGAAAAAGGGTATAGACGAAGTTGTAAACTCAATCACTCTTCAAGATATGATAAATGATTACAACAAAAGTAAACCAGAAAATGATATAACTAATTTAATTATAAAATAGATAGGGAGACGAATAAAAATGGAAAAAAGAAGATTATATATGGATTATTCTGCGACAACTCCTGTAAAAAAAGAAGTGCTAGATGAAATGATGCCATATTTAACAGATTATTTTGGAAACGCGTCTAGTTTTCATACATTCGGAAGAGAAGCAAAAAATGCTTTAGATAAAGCTAGAGGACAAGTGGCGAACTTAATAAATGCAAAGCCAAATGAAATATATTTCACAGCAGGTGGAACAGAAAGTGATAACTGGGCAATAGAAGGTGTAGCATATGCTAACAAGGCTAAAGGAAATCATATAATAACATCAAAAATAGAACACCATGCTGTACTTCATACATGTGAATACTTAGAAAAATATCATGGATTTGAAGTAACTTACTTAGATGTTGACTCTGAAGGTAAAGTAGACCTTAAGCAATTAGAAGAGTCAATAAAAGATACTACAATATTAATAACTATAATGTTTGCAAACAATGAAATAGGAACTATACAACCAATAAAAGAAATTGGCGAAATAGCTAAAGCTCATAAAGTATTATTCCATACTGATGCAGTTCAAGCAGCAGGAAATATTAATATAGATGTTAAGGAATTAAACATAGACTTAATGAGTATGTCTTCACACAAAATATATGGACCAAAGGGTATAGGAGCTTTATACATTAAAGCAGGAACTAAGCTTCATACATTTGTTCATGGTGGAGCACAAGAAAGAAGAAGAAGAGCAGGAACTGAAAATATACCATCAATAGTTGGGTATGGAAAAGCTTGCGAAATAGCTAAAGCAAATATGGATAACCATATAGCTTCTTTAACAAAATTAAGAGGTAAATTAATAGATGGAATATTAAAAAATATACCATATACAACAGTAAATGGTAGCTTAGAAAATAGATTACCTGGAAATGTAAACTTTGGATTTGAGTTTATAGAAGGCGAAGGAATACTTTTAATGTTAGACATGTTAGGTATAGCTGCATCAAGTGGATCAGCTTGTACTTCAGGATCATTAGATCCATCACATGTACTAATGGCTATAGGTCTACCTCATGAAAGAGCTCATGGGTCACTTAGACTTACAGTAGGAGATTTTACAACAGAAGACGATATAGATTATATAATAGAAAATTTACCGCCAGTGATAGAGAGATTAAGAAGTATGTCACCTCTTTATGACCAAATAAAAAATAAAAACAAATAATAAAAATACTGTAAATTAATAAGTATATAGGAGGATAAAAATATGAACCCATATAGTGATAAAGTTATGGATCATTTCATGAGCCCAAGAAATGTTGGGGAAATAGAAAATGCAAGTGGAATAGGTGAAGTTGGAAATGCTAAATGTGGAGATATAATGAGAATATATCTTGATATAGAAGATGAAATAATAAAAGACGTTAAGTTTAAAACTTTCGGATGTGGATCAGCAATAGCTAGTTCATCAATGGCTACAGAAATGGTAAAAGGAAAAACTATACATGAAGCATTAGATGTAACTAATAAAGCTGTTGCAGAAGCGTTAGATGGATTACCACCAGTAAAAATGCACTGTTCAGTTTTAGCAGAACAAGCTATAAAAGCTGCATTAATAGATTATGCTAAAAAGCACAATATACACATACCAGAATTAGATGGTGTCGTAATAGATGATGATCATGATCATCACCACGATATAGAGGAAGAAGAATAAATCCTAAATAAATAATTTAGATTACAATATCCCTTTTAGGTAAAAATACTTAAAAGGGATATTACTATTTATATAAATTTTGAAACGTTTCTCTAATACATTAATTAAGTAGAAAATATAGGTTTTAGGCATATATTAGTAGCCTATTTCAAGATGATTGGTGATATTAAATTTTATACTTTAAAAAAAATAGACAAAATATATATAATATAAAGAATGAGGTGATTTTATGAGCAAAAGAGTAATGATAGGAATGAGCGGAGGAGTAGATAGTTCAGTAGCAGCATATCTACTAAAAAAACAAGGCTATGATGTCATAGGGGTTACTATGAAACTATGGCAAGATGATGAAGACGATGATACTATAGAAAATGAAGGTGGATGCTGTTCATTAGCGGCAGTTGAAGATGCAAGAAAAGTTGCTGAAAAAATAGGTATACCTTTTTATGTATTAAACTTTAGTGATGTATTTAAACAAAAGGTAATAGAGCCTTTTATAGATGAATATTTAAATGGAAGAACGCCAAATCCATGTATAGCATGTAATAAGCATATAAAATTTGATGATTTCTTCAAAAAAGCTCGTCAAATAGGATGTGACTATGTAGCTACTGGTCACTATGCTAAGATAGAGAAAGATGAAGAAACTGGAAGATACTTACTTAAGAAATCTGTTACGGATAAAAAAGACCAAACTTATGCACTTTATAATTTAACTCAAGAACAATTAGAACATACTTTATTACCAATAGGAGAATTTGAAAAAGATAAAGTTAGAGAAATTGCAAAAGAAATGGGAATGGAAGTTCATAATAAACCAGATAGTCAAGAAATATGTTTCGTAAAAGATAATGATTATGCTAGATATGTAAAAAAACATTCTAAAAAAAGAATTGAAGACGGATATTTTGTAGATACTAATGGTAATGTTTTAGGAAAACATAATGGTATAGTAAATTACACTATAGGTCAAAGAAAAGGCCTAGGAATAGCATTTGGTAAGCCTATGTTTGTAGTTGATATAAATGCTAAGAAAAATACTGTTATACTTGGAGATAATGATGATATATTCTCTAAAGAACTTATAGCTAAAGATGTCAACTTTATACCATTTGATAAGATAGATGAACCTATAAGAGTACAAGCTAAAATTAGATACTCAGCAAAGCCAGCAGATGCTACAGTTTATGCTCTTAGAAATGGAAAAATAAAAATAGCATTTGATGAGCCTCAAAGGGCAATAACAAAAGGACAATCTGTTGTAATGTATGATGGAGATACTGTTATTGGTGGAGGAGTAATCGACTAATAGTATTAAAATAGTATTGCTAAATTTGAAAAAATTTAGTAATATAAAATAGATAATTTAAGAAGAAAAAAGCAGTGATAAGAATTAGTAAATTATTTGATGTCTCACAGAGAGAGGGAAGACGGTGCAAGCCCTTAGAATAAAATAATTGAAGCAGTCTTTGAGTTACAATCTTGAAATTTTAGTAGAGATTGTCGGTAGTTCCGTTATAACTAAGGTTTTCCAAAGATGTCACAATTTTGTGATAATTAGGGTGGTACCGCGAATATAATCCTCGCCCCTATAAGTTTATTTATAGGCGCGAGGTTTTTTATATCTAAGGAAATTATGTGTAATTTCCAACTGCTAGGCTTGAAATGTTTTGCCAACACGTTAATCAAGGGAGTGTATCGGCTAAATGATTAAAGCAAAATTTAATTATAAGCGAATTTTTAATACATAGGAGGATGTTAATATGCAACAAATGGGATTAAATGAAATAAGAAGCAAATTCTTAAAATTCTTCGAATCTAAAGATCACTACGTAAAAGAAAGTGCTTCTTTAGTACCACATAATGATAAAAGTTTATTACTTATAAACTCAGGTATGGCGCCGCTTAAAAACTACTTTGCAGGTGTTGAAGTACCACCAAGTAGTAGAATGACTACTTGCCAAAAATGTATAAGAACTGGTGATATAGAAAATGTAGGAAAGACTGCAAGACATGGTACTTTCTTTGAAATGTTAGGTAACTTCTCATTTGGAGATTACTTTAAGAGAGAATCTATAAAGTGGGGATGGGAGTTCGTTACAGAACACTTAAATATGCCTGAAGATAAGATATGGGTTACAGTGTACGAAGAAGATGATGATTCATATGACTTATGGGCAAAAGAGATGGGATTCCCTGAAGAAAGATTAGTTAGACTTGGAAAAGATGATAACTTCTGGGAAATAGGTATAGGACCTTGTGGACCATGTTCAGAGATACATTATGATAGAGGACCAGAATATGGATGTGACAATCCGGACTGTAAGCCAGGATGTGATTGTGACAGATACTTAGAATTCTGGAACCATGTATTTACTCAATTTGATAGAGATGAAAATGGTAACTACGGACAATTAGAACATAAAAACATAGATACAGGTATGGGTCTTGAGAGAATGGCTTGTATAATGCAAGATGTTGATAATATATTTGAAGTAGATACAATAAGACAAATAATAAGTGCTATAGAAAAAGCTGCTAATGTAGAATACGGAAAAGATTCTAAAAGAGATGTTTCTGTAAGAATAATAACCGACCATATAAGAGCTGTAAGTTTCTTAGTAGCAGATGGTGTACTTCCATCAAATGAAGGTAGAGGATACGTACTAAGAAGATTATTAAGACGTGCTGCTCGTCATGGAAAGTTACTTGGAATAAAAGAGAACTTCTTATTCAAATTAGTTGATGAAGTTATAAAAGTAAGTGGAGAAGCTTACCCAGAACTAGTTGAAAAAGAAAGCTACATCAAAAAGGTTATAAGAATAGAAGAAGAAAAATTCAATGAAACTATAGATCAAGGTAGTGAGATACTAGCTTCTTATATAGCAGAGTTAAAAGAAAATAAAGAAACTACTTTAAGTGGAGAAAATGCATTTAAATTATATGATACTTATGGATTCCCAATCGATTTAACTAAAGAAATATTAGAAGAAGAAAATCTTTTAATAGATGAAGAAGCTTTCAACGAAGAAATGAATAAGCAAAGAGAAAGAGCTAGAAGTGCTAGAGGAAATATGGATGGAGAAAGTTGGAAAGAAGATCCATTATCTAAATTAGATTCTTCAGTTGCTAGTGAATTTGATGGATATAAAGAGTTAAAAAATAGAGGAACAGTTAAAGCTATAGTTGTAGACAATGAAATAGTGGAAGCAGCAGAAGCTGGCCAAAGTGTAGTTATAGTACTAGATAAAACAACATTCTACCCAGAAGGTGGAGGACAAGCAGGAGACTGTGGAGTTTTAGTAAATGATGACGAAGATATAGTAATAGAAATAACTGATACAAGAAAAGGTGCTAATAACACTATAAAGCACATAGGAACTGTTAAGTCAGGAAAAGTAAACAATGGTGAAGTATTAAAGACAATAGTAAATAAAGAAGTAAGAATGGCATCTGCTAGAAACCATAGTGCTACTCACTTATTACACAAAGTATTAAAAGAAGTATTAGGAGATCATGTTAACCAAGCAGGATCACTTGTTACTCCAGAAAGATTAAGATTTGACGTTACTCATTTTGAAGCTATAACAAAAGATGAATTAAAAGTTATCGAAGAAAAAGTAAATGAAGCTATATTAGAAGCTTTAGATATAAATTGTGAAAATATGACTATAAATGAAGCTAAAGAAAAAGGAGCTACGGCTCTATTTGGCGAAAAGTATGGTAATGATGTAAGAGTTGTTTCAATGGGAGACTTCTCAATCGAACTTTGTGGAGGAACACACTTAACTAATACTTCTCAAGTAGGAATGTTTAAGATATTATCTGAAGGTGGAGTAGCTGCTGGTGTTAGAAGAATAGAAGCTATAACAGGTAAAGCAGTATATGAATACTTAAAAGAAAAAGAAGCATTAATAGCTGAAGTTTCATCAAACTTAAAAACTAAAGAAGATAGTTTAGCTCAAAGAGTAACTAATCTTTTAGAAGAAAATAAAAACTTATCTAAAGAATTACATGATGTAAAAACTAAGATGAGCTTACAGGAAGTAGACTCAGTTCTTGATTCTAAAGTAGATATAAATGGAGTTAATCTAGTAGCTACTAAGTTTGAAGGTATGGATATGAATACACTTAAAGAAGTTGCAGATAATTTAAGAGATAAGTTAGCTTCTGGTGTAGTAGTTCTTGCAAATGTAGCTGATGATAAAGTAAGCTTTGTTGTTACTGCTACAAATGATGTAATAGCTAAAGGAATACATTCAGGTAATATAGTTAGAGAAGTTGCAAAGGTTGCTTCAGGAAAAGGTGGAGGAAGACCTAATATGGCGCAAGCTGGTGCAACTGATGTAGCTAAAGTTGATGAAGCTTTAAAGTATGCAAGTGAGGTTGTTAAAACACAAGTAAAATAATAATTACTTAAGGAGGTTTTTAACATGGAAAAAGATTTAGACTATACTATGAAATTTGAAAGTATGTCAGAAGATAAAATGAACGTTTCACAAGCAATAGATGTTGTATATGAAGCATTAGTTGAGAAAGGATATAACCCTATAAATCAAATTATAGGGTATCTTCTTTCAGGTGACTCAAGTTATGTAACTAGTCATAAAAATGCTAGAAATATAATCAAAAAATTTGAAAGAGATGAGATACTTGAAGAAGTAATCACGTACTATCTTAACAGAAAGTAGGTCAATCTAATGAAGAAAAAGATTGTATCGTTATTAGCATCAATTTTATTAGTGTTAGTTTCTGTTACTCAATATAGCTTTGCCGATGAAAAAGGCAAGGTTATATTTATAGACATGAATAGAACCAACCTTATAAATATGCTTAAGATACCTTCTCTAGAAAATGAACTGTCAACTAGAGGATATATAGGTCTTATGAATATAAGAGGTGACAAAGGAACTGATGATAGAAGATCCTTTGCAAGTATGGGTGCTGGAGGTAGAGCTAACGTATCTACAGAAATGAATATTAATTTTGAAGAAATTAATGAAGATACAAAAGCAACTTTTAAAGCAGCAACTGGAAAATCACCAAAGAAAATAAATGACCTAACTATAAACCAATCAATAAATGAAAATATAGAAAATGGTCAGTATGGATCGGTACTAGGTTCTCTTGGTCAAACATTATCTGATAATAAATTAAAAGTTGCTTTACTTGGTAACTCAGATATTATTGAAAATGGTGAACTAGTAAAAAATAGAAATTTAGGTTTAGTTTGTATGGATCAGTACGGTAGAATAGATGCTGGTAATATAGACAACATAAATACTAAAAATTCAAGTATGCCATTTGGGATACAAACTGATTATGATAAACTGATTAAAGAAACTAAAGAAAACTATAAAAGTAGTGATGCCTTATTTATAGAACTAGGAGACACATATAGGCTAGATTTATATAAAGGTTATTTAAATGACCATACATTTGCGAGCATGAAAAAAAATGTTTATAAAAATATTGATAAATACTTAAAAGAAGTGTTTAATATGGTTGGAGAAAATGATACTGTTTATATAGCTAGTGGATTTCCAAGTGATATAGACTATAAAAATAAAAGAAGACTATCTCCAATAATTAAATTTAAAGGAGATAAAAAAGGTCTAGTATTATCAGCTACAACAAGAAGAGAAGGTATAGTTGCAAATATAGATATAGGAGTAGATATACTAAACGAATTTGGTCTTAAAAATGATGCTATGGTAGGTAGAAGCTATAGTCTTGTAGAAAAAGACGATAATGTAGAATACTTATCAGATGAATTTGAAAAAATAGTTACAATAGCTGATATAAGAGCAAATGTTATAAATGGATTTGTTAGTGTAATATCTATATCATGGGTAGTTGCAATGTGCTTAATATTCATTAGAAATAAAATAACTAACCAAGAAAAAGTATTTTCAGTGCTAAAAGAGTTTATAAAGCTAGGTATAATAATGCCATTATCATTCTTAGTGGCCCCTATACTTAATTTACAAACTCCGGTTACTATAACTTGTGGAATACTTTTAACAACTTTAGCATTTTATATTTTAGGTAGATGGTTATTTAAAGAAGATTTAAAGCAAATGGGATTCTTCGCATTTTTAACAATACTTCTTATAACTGTTGATTCTGTATTTGGAACTTACTTAATGCAAAATAATATAATGAGTTATGATGCAATAATTGGTGCTAGATACTATGGTATAGGAAATGAATATGAAGGTGTTACAATAGCATCGGCAGTATTTGCATTAGCTGTACTTTTAAATTACAAAAAAATTCCTAAGTGGTTGGTAATAGTATTCTCACTTATAATACTTATAACTAGTGCATATCCATCAATGGGAGCTAATGTAGGTGGAGCTATATCGGAATGTGTAGCTTACTTATTATTTATACTATTAATATTTGATGTTAAAATGGACTTCAAAAAGGTTGTATTATTAGGATTAGCAGCAGTTGCAGTTGTTGCAATATTTGCAGCTCTAGACATAGTATCAGGTAGTGAGTCTCATTTAGGATTATTTGTAAAACAAATATTTATGAATGGACCAGAAGCTATAATTCAGACATTTGGTAGAAAGATACAAATGAATATGAAGTTAGCTCAAAGTAGTGTGTGGGTAAATATTTTACTTGCTGGAATAGGTATAATAGGAGTACTTATATTTAGACCATCAAGACATTTTAGAACAATAGCTAAGAAATATCCTATACTATTTAAAGGATTTGTTGCATCTATGGTGGGATGTATTGTTACACTTTTAGTAAATGATTCAGGAATAGTTGCAGCAGCTACAGCATCTATTTATATACTTATACCACTTATAATAATAAGTATAAATATGATGATATTTGATGATAAAAAAGTTAAAACTTTAAAATAAAATTAGCCAGGAAGATTACCTGGCTAATTTTTATTTTACTTAAATAAATATATATATTTTAAGCAATAATAATTATATTAGTAGCTGTACATAATAGTATAATATATGGTATTCTAGGGTTATTAAATTATTATTACACAAAGCACTATAAGGAGAAAATATATGTTAGACGGAAGAATAATGGGTCTTGATGTAGGAGATAAAACTATTGGAGTTGCAGTAAGTGATTTAATGGGATTAACTGCACAAGGCGTTAAAACTGTAAAAAGAGTTGGAAAGAAAAAAGATATAGAAGAGTTAAAAGCAATAATAAAGGAAAGGCAAGTTAATAAAATAGTTTCTGGGCTTCCGAAAAATATGAATGGAACACTTGGACCACAAGGTGAAAAGGTAATAAAGTTTTGTGAATTATTAGAAGAAGAGACTGGAATAAAAATAGAATACTGGGATGAAAGATTATCTACAGTAGCAGCTGAAAGAACGTTAATACAAGGAAATGTAAGAAGAGAAAATAGAAAAAGTGTGATAGATATGGTCGCAGCTGTTATAATTTTACAAGGATATTTAGATAGACAAAGAAATTTCTAAAATACCTATAAAATTATAACTTTATGATATATAATATAAATAACAAATAATGAATCAGAGGTGAATTAAATGCAAGAAAACATAATAAGCTTAGTCGACGAAAATGGAGTTGAAGCTCAATTTGAAATAATATTAACTCTAGAAGCAGAAGGAAAGGAATACGCTATATTAATGCCTGTTGAAGATGAAGAAGCAGAAGAAGCATTAATATTTAGAATAGACCAAGATGAAGAAGGAGAAATATTAGTTCCTTTAGAAGATGATGCAGAATACGAAATAGTTGTAGATGTATACAATACATTAATGGAAGAAGAAGGATTAAACTTCGACGAAGACGAGCAATAATATATAACTTATAACTTGTAGCTTCTTAAAATCAAACTTGATTTTAAGAAGCTTTTTTTATTGTATATAAAATTGATAATAGATAAATGATATGTTTATATAAAAAAGTAATTAATAAATAAGTAATTTAAATATGACTTACAAAAAAATCATAACAAGTAAATATATTGTAATTTATATAATAAGGGTAATTTTTAGATTAAGAGGAGAAAATAAAAATATAAATCTAATCTTAAAAGGCAGTGATAAAATGACAAAATTAAAAAATATATTAATTTTATCTTTAGCATTTATCTTTATGATATGTTCAAACAATGTTTATGCTGAAGACGATTTTAATGAAGTTTCTAATCAAAACAAAGTAGACAATATATTGCTAATAGGTAGAGATAGTCTTAGTAATAAAGGGCCAGCAAGGTCAGATTCAATGGTAGTTTTAACTATTGATAACCTTAATAAGTCTTTAAAGTTAACATCATTAGTAAGAGATACTTTAGTTGATATACCAGGTAAAGGTCGTGAAAAATTAAATCATGCATATGCCTATGGTGGAGAAAAGTTACTAATTCAAACTATTAATGAAAACTTTAATTTAGATATAACTGACTATGCAGTTGTAGATTTTAAATCATTTATTGATGTTGTAGATGTTTTAGGTGGAGTTGAAGTAGATATTAAAGAAAATGAAATTAACCACTTAAATAAATTTATTAAAACATGTTATGGTTTCAATGATTCAAATAAGGGTAATATTAAGTATATAGAAAATAAAGGGATTAATAATTTAAATGGATATCAAGCATTAGCTTATGCTAGAATTAGAAAAATAGACACAATATACAAAAGAGATGAAAGACAAAGAGCGATTTTAACTAGTATAGCTAATAAATTGTCAAATACATCTATAACTAAATACCCTAAAGTAGTTAAAAGTGTATTAAAACATGTAGATGTTAATATAGCTTTAGATAAAATAATGAAACTTGCATTTTCAGCTCATGAACTTGCAAGCTATGATATTAAACAACTAGAGTTTCCACTTGAAGATTATAGAGAAGAAGGACGATTAAATCAAGATGGAATGTATGTGGTTAAATGGAATATAGATAAGAATTTAGAGATTCTGCATAACTTCATTTATGGCAATTAACAAAAATAACGTTTTCTTAAATGTTGACAAAAACTTGATTATCAATTAAAATAATTAATAAAGATTATCAATTGAAAAATAAGGGTGATATTATGATTAATACGATGGATATATTAAAAGAAAAATTAAAAGAAACAGGATTTAAAATTACTCCACAAAGGAGAGCTATAGTAGATATATTACTTAAAAATAATTCAGAACATCTAAGCAGTGAAGAGATATATGATTTAGTAAGAGTAGATTGTCCAGAGATTGGGCTTGCTACCGTTTATAGAACAATGCAACTACTAGATGAAATAGGAGTAATATCAAAACTTAATTTAGATGACGGATGTATAAGATATGAACTTAGCTTAGATAGACAAGATTGTCATAATCATCATCATCTTATTTGTAAAAGTTGTGGAAAGATAATGGAAGCTCAGGAAGATTTATTAGATAATATTGAAAAACAAATACAAGAATTATATAAATTTAAAATATTAGACCATGATGTTAAATTCTATGGATTATGTGATGCATGCAGTAAATAATACTAAAAATTAGCGCCAACGTGGTTGCTAAAAAAATGTAAGTCCCAAGTTGGACTTACATTTTTATTATAGTGAAAATTATCAAACTTACTAATAATAGAACAAACAGCATTTCTAATATGTTATTAAACCCACTTCCAACCCTAAAGAACCCTAAAGAGAATTTTTTATTACTTATTGGATATAAAAGGGGAATTCCTGATTTTGTAAATAAATCGCCTAAAAATAAATGGCTAGCATAACTAATAGTACCAAAAAAGGCCAAATTAGATATATTATATATTAGTTCTATTTGTTTTAATAGAAAATATATTAACACAGTAGCAAATATACTATGAGAAAAACTTCTATGCTTAAGCCACGGGAAAGTTGCTAGCATTAGGCAAAAAATTGAAAAATATATTTTTACATTTATTAAATAAAGACATATAGCTAAAAAAACAAATATTAGAGATAAAAATATTTTTCTAAGTAATGTATGAGTTAACTTAGCTTCTATTATTATAATAGCTATAAATGTTACTACAGAGCTTATATAAAAATTATCGTTTATTTTTAAAGATATAAAGAAGATTGCTATATTTATCAAGTATATTGTTGCTTTTAGTATAAACTTAGATACATTCTTTTTTAAAAAGAAGTCTGAAACAATAGAATTGGATTCATCTAAGTCTGGAAGTATTGAGAAAAAAGCAGACAAGATAAGATTAAAGATAGAAATAGGTATTTTAAAAAAAAGAGAAGCCTGTATAACGCTTAAAACACCTATGGCACAGTGGGTTTTACCTCTCATATGTCCTCCTTTAATTTGGTATATTATAATCAGAGAATATCAGAATAGGATAACTTTGTCAAAATAATACAATAAATGTATTTTAAATATTACTTAAATTATAGCAGGAAATATGGTACAATGATAATAACTGGTAAAGAGTGCGTGATTTGATATTATCTAAATTATAGAACGTGTTGAAATTTAAGAAAAATTGAATAGACAGAAGGAGATGATGCAATTGTTCAAGAAAAATGCCAATAAAATAAAGATAATGGCACTGGGTGGGCTTAACGAAGTCGGAAAGAACATGACTCTTGTTGAGTATAAAGATGAAATAATTGTAATAGATGCTGGGCTTAGTTTCCCAGGAGACGACATGTTGGGGATAGACATAGTCATACCTGATATAACTTATTTAATAAAAAATAAGGATAAAGTAAAGGGTATATTTATTACACATGGGCATGAGGACCACATCGGAGCGCTTCCATATATATTAAGAAAAGTAAATGTACCTATATATGGATCAAAACTTAGTGTAGGGCTTATACAAGTTAAGTTAAAAGAGCATAAAATGAATAATGTTAAGCTAAACGTTGTAACTCCAAAGCAAATGATAAAGCTTAGCAATATGGAAGTAGAGTTTATAAAGAACAATCATAGTATACCAGATGCTTGCTCTATAGCTGTTCATACGGACCAAGGTATAATATATCACACAGGAGACTTTAAAATAGATTATACTCCTATGGATGGAGAAGTTATGGATATACCAAGAATCTGTGAACTTGGTAAAAAAGGAGTACTTTTACTACTAGCAGAAAGTACTAATGCTAAGAGACCAGGATATACTATGTCAGAAAGAATAGTAAGCTCAAGACTAGAAGATTTATTTAGAAAAGCTAGTAATAGCAGAATAATAGTTGCAACATTTGCATCTAACATACACAGGCTACAACAGATAATAAATACAGCGGAAAAGTTTAATAGAAAAGTAGCAGTGTCAGGAAGATCTATGGTAAATGTAGTTAACGTTGCTAGAGAGTTAGAATATATAGATATCCCAGATAATATGTTAATAGACCTAAATGATTTATCTAAATATGAAGATAATGAAATAGTTTTAATAACAACAGGATCTCAAGGAGAGCCAATGTCAGCTCTTGCAAGAATGGCAAGTGCTGAACATAAAAAAGTAGAAATAAAAAATGGAGATTTAATAATAATATCAGCTCATCCAATACCAGGGAATGAGAAACCAATATCAAAAGTAATAGACTTCTTATTTGAAAAAGGAGCAGAAGTAGTTTATGATGAAGCAGACATACATGTTTCAGGGCATGCTTGCCAAGAAGAATTAAAGCTTATTCATAGAATAACTAAGCCTAAATTCTTTATGCCAGTTCATGGTGAATATAGAATGTTAAAGAAACATGCTGAATTAGCAGAAGAATTAGGAATGCCAAGTCAAAATATATTTATAAATAAAACTGGAGAAGTTTTAGAGATAGATAGAAATTCAGCTAAGGTAGTTGGAAATATACCAACAGGAAATGTATTAGTTGATGGATTAGGTGTTGGAGATGTAGGGAATATAGTATTAAGAGATAGAAAACATTTATCAGAAGATGGACTGATGATAGTAGTAGTAACAATATCAAAAGAAGACGGAAAAGTATTAGCAGGACCAGACATTATATCTAGAGGATTTGTATATGTAAGAGAATCAGAAGATTTAATGGATGGAGCAAAAAATGTAATTAAGCAAGTCTTAAAAGACTGTGAAGATAGAAATATAAAAGAGTGGGCTTATTTAAAGAATAATATAAAAGAAAACTTAAAAGAGTACCTATACCAAAAGACAAAGAGAAATCCAATGATACTTCCTATAATAATGGAGGTATAATTATAAGAGATTGAATATAATTTATTATATTCAATCTTTTTTATTGAAGTAATATATAATATCTGGAGGTTTTTATGGGAGTTTATGATACAGCTACAAAGTTAGCTAGTGAAATAAAAAATAGCAAAGAGTACAAAGATTTTAGAAAATCTATGCAAGATGTTAAATCTGATAAAGAATGCGAGCAACTACTAAAGGATTATAGATTAGTTCAAATGCAAATTCAAAGCTATGCCATTAAGAATCAACAAATAGATAAAAAAACTAATACTAAGATAGAAAATACAAAAAAGAAAGTAACAAATAATAAAAAACTGTATAATTACTTAACTAATGAGCAAAAACTAACTCTAATGATGGATAATATAAATAAAATATTAGCTCAGGCAGTGGAAAAAGATTATAGATAGTTAATATTAAAAGATGAAAATTATTATATAAACAAAAGAGAGGTAAGTTACTATGAAAATATTAGTAATGAAAATAGACCTTAGAGCTAGTTGGGTACATTCGCTAAAAGAAAAAAGGATGGTAGTAAAAAGTTTAGTTAAAAAATTGCAAAATAATTTTAATGTATCTGCTTCTGAAATAGAAAATCAAGATTTACATCAAAGAATTACAATAGGAATAGCATCAATCTCTTTAGACTCTAAACAAGGAGATGCTGCTAGAGAGAAAATTTTAAACTTTATAGATGAAAATACAGATGCAGAAATAATAGAAATTGAAGAAGAGATCAGTGACTATTAAATAAAAAAGCTTAGAGAATTCTAAGCTTTTTTGTATACAATCAAATGTATATACATTATCCTAAAAAACAGTTGACTTACATATAAAAACGGTGGTACGTTATAATATAAGTAATAACTTGAAGATTAATAATGTGAAAATAGGGGATGGTATAAGTATGACAAAGCTAATAATAAACGCAGATGATTTTGGGTATACTGAAGGTGTTAACCTAGGAATAATATCAGCATATAAAAATGGAATAGTAAGTTCTACAACTATGATGAGTGCGATGCCAGGATTTGAACAAGGAGTAAAGTTATTAAAAGAGAATCCAGGACTAGGGTGTGGAGTTCATATGACTTTAAGCTGCTATAGACCACTAATTAAAACTCACAAAACAATTGTAGATGAAAATGGATATTTTTATAAAAGGATCACAAATGATACTTTGGAAAACATGGACATGGATGAAATATATGGAGAATTCTGTGCTCAAATAGATAGAGTAATAGAGTCTGGCATAAAAATAACTCATTTAGATAGTCATCATCATGTACATGGACTAGTAAAGTTAAAGCCAGTAATTGAAAAAGTATTAGATAAGTATAAGTTACCAATTAGAGGCGGATTTGAATATGATCTAGATTATGAAAATATAATACCTATTATAGATACTTTTTATGCTGATAATGTAGACTATGATTATTTTGAAAAAAATATGGAAGAGTTAAAAAAATATGAAATAGCAGATATAATGACTCATCCAGCTTTTGTTGATGAATTTTTATTAAATTCAACTTCTTATGCTATACCAAGAACTAAAGAACATAAGATATTAACATCTAAAAATATAAAGAAAATATTAGATGATAACAATATAACTTTAGTTAATTATAGTGATAAAAGTATTTTAGAAAATAAAAATTAAATGTATAGACAATTGAAAATAAATAGTGTATTATTATAATATATTAAAAAACGTTTTCAAAAAGTAGATAATATAATACTAAATAAATATTAAGTACTTAGGTACGTTAAATACTAGGAGGAAAATATTATGATAAGAATAATGTTAGCTTGTTCAGCAGGTATGTCAACATCTTTATTAGTAACAAAAATGGAAGCAGCAGCAAAAGAAAAGGGAATAGAAGCTAAAATTTGGGCAATAAGTGAAGCTAATATAGATAAAGAAATAGGAAACTTTGATGTTTTATTACTTGGACCACAAGTTAGATTTATGTTAGAAAAAGCTAAGAAAATAGTAGATGGAAAAGCACCAGTTGAGGTTATAAACATGGCTCATTACGGAATGTGTAATGGAGCAGCTGTATTAGATAGAGCGATAGAATTAGCAGGTAAATAATTATATTTAAAAAGGATGCCAAAAGGCGTCCTTTTTAAATATACAAAAAATAACAATTATAAAAGCCGAGTATTAGTAGAAAATAATTACATATAAATAAATGCTAATAGGAGGCTAAAAATGAATAATATAACAAATCAAAATGCGAGAATGGCTTTAAAACAAGTAAGAATGGAAATAGCAGCAGACTATGGTATGGATTATGAATATGCATTTGACATAATAGAAAATGCACATAATAATGGAGCTTTAGCTAGCCACTTTAAAAAATTAGAAAATAAAAAATACTCATCAAGTAAAACGTCCCCAATAGAATAAAAAAATGTAAATGGTAGAAAATAAGTTTAAATAAATATTAAGAGGTGACGTTGATGAAAAAACTGACTAGTATAGCTATGACTATGTTACTTGCTTTAATGCCTATGAATCTAGCTTTTGCAGGTGATCCTAGTGCTACCATAAATATATCATCAAAATCTGCAATATTGATGGATGTAGGAAGTGGACAGATTCTTTATGAAAAGAATGCACATGATAAGTTACCGCCAGCTAGTGTAACAAAAGTAATGACAATGTTATTAATATGTGAAGCACTAGATGCAGGCAAAATAAAATTAGATGATAAGGTTCAAATAAGTGAAAATGCCGCAAGTATGGGCGGAAGTCAAATTTTCTTAGAACCAGGAGAAACTCAAGATATTAATACTCTTTTAAAAGGCATAGCAGTAGCTTCAGCAAATGATGGTTGTGTTGCTATGGCAGAGCATATAGGAGGTAGTGTAGAGGCATTTGTAGACATGATGAATAAAAAAGCACAAGAACTAGGAATGAAGGATACTCATTTTGCAAACACTAACGGTTTACCAGTAGATGACCATTACACATCAGCACATGATATAGCTTTAATGTCTAGGGAATTATTAAAACATGAAACTATACACAAGTATTTAACAACTTGGATGGATAAAGTTGTAGTAGGTAAAAAACAAGCTACAATAGGACTTGCTAATACTAATAAACTTATAAAGCATTATCAAGGTGCCACTGGAGTTAAAACAGGATTTACTCAACAAGCAAAATACTGTTTATCAGCTGCAGCTAAAAGAGGAGAAACACATTTAGTAGCTGCAACACTTGGAGCTGAAACATCACCAGAAAGATTTAAAGATGCAACTGATTTACTTAACTATGGGTTTGCAAACTATGAAAGTGTAAAATTATGTGCTAAAGATGACAACGTAGCAACTTTAACATTAGATAAAGCACGAGATAATAAAGTAAACTTAGTAGCTAAAGAAAGCTTAACAGCATTAATTAAAAAAGGAAGTAATAAAGATTTCACTAAAAAAATAAAAGTTTATGACAATCCTCAACTTCCAATTAAAAAAGGAACTACTTTAGGAAAATTAGAAATTTATAAAGATAAAAAACTTGTAGGACAAGTAGATTTAGTAAATACAAAAGATATAAATAAAGCAAGTTATTTACAAATGCTTCAAAGAGTTATAGATAACATGCTTTAAAGTAAAAGAAGTCGAAAGACTTCTTTTTTACGTACAAGAAAACTATAATACATCATACACTGTAGATAACTTATTAACTTAAGTAATATAGATGCACTAATAGCAAGTAAAAAGGATTTTAAGCAACGGACAGAGTCATTGGCGACATGAGCGAAGTGGATTTTATATATATAAAAACTTTGATTATACCTTTGTAAATTGGTATAATAGTATTAAAATCGAAATTTAGGAGAGATAAATATGAATTCTTTAAGTAATATATTAGTGAGCTTAGTTGCAATAGTAATTGCAATAACTGTTCATGAATTTGGACATGCTTATTCAGCTCATTTATTAGGGGATGATACGGCTAAGATGAATGGTAGAATGACCCTAGATCCAGCAAAACATTTAGACCCTATTGGTATTATAATGATGCTTATTTTTAGAATAGGATGGGCAAGACCAGTTCCAGTAAACCCTAATAACTTTAAAAATTACAAAATAGGAAATGTATTAGTTTCATTAGCAGGTGCGTTTGCAAATATATTAACAGCTATAGTTTGTATGATGCTGATTAAGGTTGTTCATATGGATGCAATTACTAGTATACTGTGGGCTACTATTGGATTTAATATAAGTTTTGCAGCTTTTAACTTACTTCCAATACCACCACTTGATGGATGGGGAGTAATATCATCATTTATACCATATAAGTATAATGAGTTTGTTTATAAATATGAAAGTATGAGTACTTTTCTATTTTTACTTTTAATAATTACAGATTTTCATTTAATAATTATGGGACCTATATATAATGTAATAGTAAATATAGTATATCTATTTGCATAGGACTGAGGTAAATTATGAAATACAACATACAGTTACAAGTTTATGAAGGACCGCTAGATTTATTGTATGACTTAATATCTAAGCAAAAGATTGATATAAAAGATATATCAATAATTGAGATAACTAAACAGTACATACAATACTTATCGATGCTTGAAAAAATGGATTTAGAAATAACTAGTGAGTTTATAACAATGGCTTCTAAACTTTTAGAAATAAAATCTAAATACTTATTATATAAGCAAAAAGATGATGAAGAAATAGAAGATCCAAGATTAGAACTTGCCAGACAATTAGAAGAATATAAGCAGTTTAAATTAGCAGCAGAGGATTTAAAAGAAAATGTTAGCTATGTAAATGAATTATTCTATAGAAAAAAAGAAGAGATAATCGTTGATGAAAGTGTAGATTTAAGTGATATTTCAATAGAGGCTATAAAAAATATACTTCCATATATACTAAAGGTTAAAACGTCAGAATCAGATGAAGTAAAAGACGAAAGACTAGATAAGATAGTAAGGGGAAGAATTATATCTGTTGAGGAAAAGATAAGTTACATAAGAAATATTATAAACGAAAAATCAGAAGTAAGGTTTACTAAAGTAATACAAGATTGTGATAAAGATGAAGTTATAGCTACATTTTTATCAATACTTGAATTAATAAAAGCAAAAGAAATAATAGTAGCTCAAGATATATTCTTTGATGATATACTAATAAAGAAAAGCTCGGAGTGATAAAATGAGACGTGAAGATATAAAAAATATTATAGAATCAGTTATGTTTGCATACTCAGATCCTATAAGTGTAAAAGAACTAAATTATATAATAAATGAAGACTTAGCAAGTAAAGAAATAGAATTTATGCTTCATTCTCTTATGGAGGAATATAAGGAAAATAATAGAGGAATACAAATAATAAAATTAGAAAATAAGTACCAAATGTGCACAAATAAGGAGTATGCTTCTTTTATAAAAAAAGTACTTGAACCAAAGAAAAAGAAAAGTTTAAGTCAAGCAACTCTTGAAACTCTTACTATAATTGCATATAAGCAACCAATAACAAAGGTTGAAATAGAAGACATAAGAGGTGTAAAGTGTGATAAGGTGCTTCAAACACTTTTAGAAAATGAATTAATAGTAGAAGCTGGTAGACTTAATCGAATAGGTAAACCAATAATATATAAAACTACAAATGAATTTTTAAAATTATTAAGTATAGAAAAATTAGAGGATTTACCTCCAATTGAAAATTATAAAGATACTGTAAGTGAATAAAAGTTAAAAGACTGCATTAGATAAAAAATCTAATGCAGTCTTTTTATATTGTTTTTAGCTTATTAGATTTATAAATTAATTGATAAAAAGTATTTTCACTTAAAAATAATAATTATTTACAATTAAAATGAAAATATCATTGAAAATAATTATCACTTGTGATAGATTATTAATATATTAAATTTAATATTGTATGGAGGAGAAAATGAATAAAATTAAAAAATTCATGTATGTAATAGTTGGACTAATATCATTTGGGTTAGGGGCTATAGGAGTTATAATGCCAGTGCTTCCAACAACACCATTTTTACTATTGGCATCATATTGTTTTGTAAAAGGTTCAGATAAATTTGATAGATGGTTTAAATCAACAAAGATTTATAAAAATCATTTAGAAAGTTTTGTTAAAGAAAAGGCCATGACTATCAAACAAAAGGTTTGTATATTATTATTTGCAGATATAATGTTAGCATTTCCTTTGATAATAATAGATAGCTTACATATGAGGATATTTTTATTATTTTTAATAGCAGTTAAATTCTATTACTTTATGTTTAGAATAAAAACAATAAAAGAAGATAAAGCAGAGGTCTAATATATTTATTAAACTAATATAAAAAACTGTAAAATATAAATTATAAAATAATTAATAAAATAGAGACAAAGTTTAAATAGTTCAACTAAGGTAAGTCTATCAATATACAATGAGAATGATAGTCAATATAGCGAAGTAATATAAATTAATTTAATTAAGATAATTAAAATATTGATGAATTCTTTAAATTTAGTAACTATAAATACAAAAGCAAAGTGGGAGAAAGTTATGTTACATAGGTTAGGATCAACATTATTTTTATTAGCAATAATAACTTATTTTTTTAAGTACTTTAAATTTATAAATAAGAAATTAAGTTTAAAACTACATATTTTAACGGGGACGTTAGGTGCATTATCAATGATTATATATTCAGTTACGGATTATATAAAAGATAAAGAGATAACTATTTTGCCAGTCGGAATTATGGCAGGATTAATAATATTATCAGGGACTAATAAAGTAAAAAAGAAATATAAATGGTTACATTTAGCATCGGTGATATTATTTGCATTAAGCCTTATATATCACATAATTAATTAGGAATTAGGAGGAAGAGTAAATGGTAGACAAGAGGTTACTATCTATTTGTAAAGAACCAAAAAAATACATATTTTTAACAGTTTTAATGAACTGGATATCTGTAATTTGTAACATAGGTATAATTTTATTTGTAGGAAATATAATCGATAAATTATATAAAAATGATTTAAGTTTTAGTATAGGAAATTATGTAATAATTTTATCAATGCTAATGGTAATAAGATTTATTTGTAATTATATGTCTGGTAAATTTTCTCATAATTCATCAGGAAAAGTTAGAAGTATATTAAGAGAAAAAATATATAAAAAGCTATTAGAACTTGGTGTAGATTATAACAATGCACTATCAACATCATCTACTGTTCAAATAGCAGTAGATGGAGTAGAACAGTTAGAAGTATATTTTGGAAGGTTTTTACCTCAATTATTTTATGGATTATTAGGTCCACTTACATTATTTGCAGTAATGGCTACAATAAGCTTAAAAGCTGCATTAGTACTCTTAGTATGTATACCATTAATCCCAATATCAATAGCATCTGTTATGAAGTTTGCTAAAAAACTTTTAAGTAAATATTGGGGGATATATACAAACTTAGGTGATTCATTCTTAGAAAATCTTCAAGGTCTTACAACTTTAAAGATATTTGATTTAGATGAAGAAAAAAATGAAGAAATGAATAAAGAAGCTGAAACATTTAGAAAAGTAACTATGAAGGTACTAACAATGCAGTTAAGTTCTATAACTATAATGGATTTAATAGCATTTGGAGGAGCAGCAGTAGGTATATTACTTGCTGTAAATGAATTATCAAAAGGTAATATAACTGTTGGAGGAGCTGTGATAATAATCTTATTATCGTCAGAATTCTTTATACCACTTAGACTTTTAGGATCATTTTTCCATATTGCTACTAATGGTATGGCAGCATCTGATAAAATGTTTAAATTATTAGATACAAAAGTTAAAGAAGAACCTAAATTATCTAAAGAAGATTGTGAAAAATTAAAAGATATATCTATAAATATAAAAAATGTAGATTTTAGTTATGATAAAGAAAGAAAAGTCCTTAAAGATATAAATATAGAAGTGAAGAATAAGTCTATGGTTGCCTTAGTTGGAGAAAGTGGATGTGGTAAAAGTACAATTACTAACTTACTTTTAAAGCTTAGAGAAGTAGATAATGGAGAGGTAACTTTAAATGGAATAAATATAAATTATATACCATTTGAGGAACTAAGAAAAAAGGTAAGTTTTATAAGTCATAACTCTTATATATTTAATACTACAATAGCACAAAATTTAAAAATGGGTAAAAAGGATGCAACTGAAAAAGAGTTATATAATGCACTAAAAATAGCAAATTTATATGAGTTTGTAGTTGGATTAGAAGATAAACTTGATACTAAAGTTGGGGAAGGTGGCTCTCTTTTATCAGGAGGACAAAAGCAAAGATTAGCACTTGCTAGAATGATACTTACAAATCCAGAAGTGTACATATTTGATGAAGCTACTTCAAATGTTGACGTAGAAAGTGAAGATAGTATATTAAAAACTATATATGATATAGCAAAAGAAAAAACTGTAATAGTAATATCTCATAGACTTGCAAATGTAGTAAATGCAGATAAAATCTATGTATTAGATAAAGGTAATATAGTAGAGAGTGAAAATCATAAAGAGCTTATGAAAAATAATTCTACTTACTGTAACTTATATACAAATCAAACAAACTTGGAAAGCATATATGAAAGAGAATTGGAGGTGGCTGTAAGTGAATAATGAACAAAAGAGAATGTCTGGAATAAAAATAATGGCAAGGCTTATAAAAATACTAAAGCCACTAACTCCAATAATGATGATAACAATAACTTTTGGAGTTTTAGGATTTTTAGCAGCTACAGCAGTAACTACATTTGGTGCAATAGCGATAGGGAATGTACTTAAGCTAGATATGGGATTTACTTTAAATCAGGCTGTAAAGATTATAATAGGATGTGCAATATTAAGAGGTGGTCTAAGAGCAATAGAACAATATTCAGGTCATTATATAGCATTTAAAATATTAGCTATACTAAGGGATCAAGTATTTAAGGCTTTAAGAAAATTAGCACCAGCAAAATTAGAGACAAAGGAAAAAGGTAATTTAATATCAGTTATAACTAGTGATATAGAATTACTAGAAGTATTTTATGCTCATACAATAGCACCTATTGCTATAGGAATAATTACTTCAGGTATAACAGCAGGAGTATTATATAGCATAAATCATTACTTTGGAATAATAGCTGTAGTATTTTACTTAATAGTAGGTCTTTTAATACCAGTTATATCTTCTAAATATGCAAATCAGTCAGGTCTTGAATATAGAAATGAGTTTGGTAATACAAATAGCTTTCTATTAGATTCTTTAAAAGGTATAAAAGAAGTATTATTATTTGGAGCAGGAAATGATAGATTAAAAACTATAAATGAAAATAGTGAAAAGTTAAATGAAAAATTAAAAGTTATAAAAGAACACGAAGGTATAATAAAAGCTTTCACAGATATAACTATAATGATAGCTATAATTGTAACTTTATTTACAGGAGTAAAGTTATTTGAATCAAGTACAATAAACTTAGGTCAAGTAATAGTATCAGTAGTTCTTTTAGCAAGTTCATTTGGTCCAACTGTTGCCTTAAGTAATTTATCTAATAATTTGATGCATACTTTTGCTTGTGCACAAAGATTATTTAATGTATTAGATGAAGTTCCAGCTGTAAATGAAGTAGCTGGGAATGAAGATTTAAATATAGACTACATAGATGTAAGAGATATGGAATTTAAGTATAAAGGAAGAGATGAAGTATTACTTAAAGATGTGAATCTTAATATTGAAAAAGGTGATAAAGTTGCTATTATTGGAGAAAGTGGATGTGGTAAGAGTACATTATTAAAATTAATAATGAGATTTTGGGATGTTGAAAAAGGTAGCATAGAAATAGATAATAATGATATAAAAAATATACCTACTAAAGCTTTAAGAAAGTCAGAGTCTTTAGTTAGCCAAGAAACATTTTTATTTAATGATACTATAGAAAATAACTTAAAAATAGGTAAGATAGATGCAACTTATGAAGAAGTAGTAGAAGCCGCTAAAAAAGCATCTATACATGAATTCATAGAAACATTACCTAATAGATATAAGACTAATGTTGGAGAAATAGGATCTAACTTATCATCAGGTGAAAAGCAAAGATTAGGAATAGCAAGAGCATTTTTACGTAATTCACAAGTGCTTATATTAGATGAACCTACAAGTAATTTAGATACTTTAAATGAAGCTCAAATTTTAAAGAGCATTAAAAATGAATCTGAAGATAAAACAATAATAATGGTATCTCATAGAAAATCAAGTACAGCAATTTGTGATAAGAAAGTTTATGTAAGAAACAATACACTTGAGTTTAATTAATAATTAGGGCTAAATCTTTTAGCCCTTTTTTAATATACTAAGGTATTGTAGAGTACCTTGACTAAACAGAATTTAAATTAAACAAGTGAATTTTATTGAAATGAATTTTAAACTTGGAGGAAATTATGAGTAGGATAGAAAGAGAAAAAAAGACTATAGGTATTATGATAAATATATATTGTAGAAAAAATCATGGATGTAGTAAAAATGAACTATGTGATGAATGTAGTGAACTTTTAGAGTATGCTAGCAAAAGACTAGATTTTTGTAAGTTTGGAGAAGAAAAAAAGTTTTGTAGTAAATGCCAAATACATTGCTACAAAAAAGATATGAAAATAAAAATTAAGAAAGTTATGAAGTTCTCTGGACCAAGGCTGTTATTTTATGAGCCGATAGAGGTTATTAAACATATATTCGAAAAATAATATAGACATATATTTAATTATGTATTATTATAACTATAAAAATAACTACTCAAAGTAAATATCATAACGAAAAAATAGACTAGATTTTATCTGGTCTATTTTTTATTTTAAATATAAACTCTATGAATTATATAATAATATGCTACTATTAATGATATAAGTCAAGTGGGGGATAAGATGTTTATAGTAGTAGTAAATATATTGTGTTTTATAGTGAATATAAGAAATTCTTACATAAGCTTTAATGATGGTGAAAATGGTACTGGTATTGCTTGGGTTTTGATGAGTTGCTGTTGGATAATTTGTGCAGTAGCTAATTACAAAAGATATAAAGAGGAAAATCCGAATATAAATAATATTAGATAATAAATATTAAGGGGGATACCAATGGCAAAAGAAATATTTGATGTAATTATATCACCAGATGAAGCACAAGAAATAATAAATAGAGAAATAGATTCAGATTTAGTTGATTATCAACGATATGAATTAGGAGATGATAAGTTTATATTAATATCACTTTATGAAAAATATTACTTTAGAAATGATAGTACAGCAGCATTATCTATAACAATAGATAATGTAAGTGGATTAACTAAGATAAAAGCTGTATCTACAGGAAGTTCAATAGGACTTTTATTTATTGATTTTGGTGCATCTAAAAATTTTGTATCTAGTATTAAAAAAGCATTAAAAGACCATATTGTAATAGACTAGGATAATATCCTAGTCTATTTTATTTGTTTCTATACCTAATTATTCATATTAAAATAATAACTTTTAAATAAAAAGTATAGATAATTATCTTTTAGAAAATAATAGGAATATGAGATATAATGGAATATTTGATTTAAGTTTTTTATTATTAATAATATTATTATTAATTGTAGGGATTATCATAATAACTTTAAAATCATCATTACACATAATAATTTCATCAAAAATACGAAATGAAGATATAAGTATTAAAATTAATATAAAATATCTGTTCAACTTGATAAATATAGATAAACAACTTTATCCGCCTAGTAATAAAGGAAAAAGTAGTAGTTCTAATAAAAAGAAAGGAAATAAAAAAGGAAAAGGAAAGTTATTAAATAAAGATTATTTAACTCTTTATAGGCTTTTTAAGAAAATAAAAATACATGAAGTCTATTCAAAAATTGAGTTTGGAAGTGAAATTATTAATTTTACCACATTTATATATGTATTAATAAATGCTATTTATGGAAATATAGCTAACATTGTAGATGCTGATAAAATCCATCTAGGAGTAACACCAAATTTCACTAAAAATTATTTAAAAGCAGATATGAAAGTGCATGCAAAGCCGACTATTAGAGATTTAGTAACAGTAGCAAGGGCTGGATATAAAATTTATAAAAATAATAAAGGGAATAAGGAGGATGGTACAAATGAGAGCAACAGGTTCAATAAAAAGTCTTATGGAAACAACTCTTGAGACTATAAATGGTTCTATAGATGCAAATACTATAGTAGGTGATCCTATTCAAACTGATACAACAGTAGTAGTTCCAATATCAAAAATCACAGTTGGTTTTGGGATTGGTGGAGGAGAATATTCAAAAGGCTATAACCAAGATAATAAAGATAATGAAAAGATAGAAGATAAAAATGATACAAACTTTGCAGGAGGTAGTGCAGGTGCAATTTCTGTACAACCAGTAGCTTTTGTAGTAGTGGAAAATGGAGAAACAAGACTTATGAGTTTAGATAGTAATATAAATTTAGTAGATAATATACTTACAGTTACTCCAAGAGTTATAGAAAAAATTCAAAAGTTATCTAAGAATAATTCTGATGATAATAATAATAAAAAAAATAAACAACCTAAGAAACCTAAAATGTAAAAAAACTACCTATAAATATTTATAGGTAGTTTTTTATAAATTAGAAACATCTGTAGATACCAGATTAGGTGGAGAGTTATTTGTAGAAAATAATCTAGTTATGTATAATGGAGTCTATAATAAAAAGGTAGAATAAATATGGCTTTAAGAATTTGGATTTTAAGTTATAAATGAAGAAAAAAATAAAAATAAAGTGAAAATATTAACAGACAATATTAAATATTAATAAAAATCTAATTTACTTTAAAATTTAAAGCTATTAGGTTAAAATAAAAAAATTAATTTCATAGTTTTTTTATTAATGGTTTAGGGCAAAATAATTAGAATAGATAATGTATAATAAATATAGTATAATTACAATAGACAATTATTAATATACTTAAGTAGTACTCCTATGCTGAAGAAATTGATAATAGACGAAAATATAGAATGGGGGGAAATCCTATGAACAATAGAGAGATTTCTGTTCTAATTATGCAAAGTATAAATGACTTTACTAATTTGATCAAAGTTTTAAACCAAGAAAGACATAAGTTAGACGACATTTTAACAGATAAGCAGTTTGTTGCTTTAGGAAGTATGATGAACTATGATAAAATCGAGTTAAAAAATTTAAGTAGAGACCTTCACGTATCTACATCTAGTTTATGTATTTTAATGAATAAACTAGTAGATCAAGGGTATGTATATAGAGAAGAAGATACCAAAGATAGAAGAAATACTTTTTATGGACTTACAAAAGAAGGTCGTAATATGCTAGATATAGAAATAGAAAAGTTTTTATCTATTATAGATAAAAGAATAGAAACATTAGACGAAGGTGAAAAAAGTAGATTATTCGATGCAGTAAGTGAAGCAAATAGCATAATGAAAGATTTCATTTAGATAATTAATAAAAGCTACCATTAACAGGTAGCTTTTTACATATAAATAAAAAGTATAAAAAATAGGAGGGTTATTATGAATTTTAAAAATATTAACACAAGCTTAGAGAAATTAAATGAAAACATAATAGTAATAACTTCATTTTTAAATGAAAAAATTGAAACTAGATTTAATGAATTAAATTTAATAGTAAGTGACTTTAAAGGTAAATACAATAAAATAGAGACTGTTAAAGCTTTTGTAGAAGGTAAGATAATAAAAGTTTGTTTAGTTGGACTTGGAGAAAAGGAAGAATTAAGTAATGAAAAAATTAGAGTTGTAGGTGGGAATCTAGCTAAAAAACTAAAATCTATGATAAAAGACGAAGCTGTTAATGTAGATATATTAAGTAGTGACTTATGTGAAGAGGGAGCATATGCATTAGTAGAAGGTATAATCCTTGGAGATTATGAGTTTAAAAAATATAAAACTAATCATAAAGCAAAAATAATAGATACTATAAATATTTATACAAAAGAAGATGTATCTAAATCTATAGAAAAAGGAAAATTACTAGCAGAAACAACGATAGTAGCTAGAGATTTAGTTAACGAACCTGCAAACGTAATATACCCAGAAACTTTAGCAAATGAAGTTATCAAATTAGGAAAAGAATATGGATTTGAAGTTGAAGTTTATGAAGAAGAAAAAATAAAATCATTAGGCATGGAAGCTTTCTTATCAGTAGCTAAAGGTTCAGAAAAGAAACCTAGATTCATAGTTATGAGATATATGCCTAATAAAGAAGATAAAGAAATACTAGGATTAGTAGGTAAGGGATTAACATTTGATACAGGTGGATACTCTATAAAACCAACAAGTTCTATGGTAAATATGAAAACTGATATGGGTGGAGCTGCAAGTGTTATAGGTGCAATGTGTGCAATATCTAAGGATAAGTTAGATAAAAATGTTGTAGCAGTTGTAGCAGCTTGTGAGAATGCCATATCAGGTAAAGCTTATAAGCCAGGAGATATAATAAACTCTATGGGTAAAAAGACTATAGAAGTATTAAATACAGATGCAGAAGGAAGACTTACATTAGCGGATGCAGTTTATTATATTGTAAATAATGAAAAAACTACAAGTATATTAGATATAGCTACTTTAACAGGAGCGGCTATAGTAGCATTAGGAACTGTAGCTAGTGGAGTTATAACGAATAATGATGATTTTTATAATGAATTAGAAAATGCAAGCAAATTATCAGGAGAAAAAATATGGAGACTTCCTGTATTTGATGAGTATAAAAGCTTAATAAAGGGAAGTGAAGCAGATTTAAAAAATAGTGCTGGAAGAGAAGGCGGATGCATAACAGCAGGACTATTTGTAGGAGAGTTTGTAGGGAGTACTCCGTGGTTACATGTAGATATAGCAGGAACAAGTGAAAGTGCTAAGTCATCAGGATATAAATCTAAAGGAGCAACAGGAGAAGGAGTGAGAACTCTTTACTATCTAGCAAGCATAAAAAAATAGATTTAGAATCATTCCAATATATGTTATAATTTAATTAGCCTAAGATTTTTATTTTCTTCTTACATGCAAAATCGAAAATAAAAACAATCAGCTCGCCATCATCAGCGAGCTTTTTTATTTCCTTCTTTTCAATTTATATATTTTATCATTATTATCAAATATAAGTGATGGTATATAAACAATAGTTGTAACCAGCATAAATATTAAAATACTTAATATATTAAAGTTTGAAAAACTATAAGAATAATGAGATGCAGTAATAGTATTTAAAATAAATATAAATGAAAAATAGGCTACACACATCATTAAATTTTCTTTTATAGCAGTATTACTTACCTTAAACTTTCTAACTTCCATCAAATAAACATTAGCATAAATAAGTATGAACTTAGCGAATATATCTAAATAATATAAAATATTAGGGAATCTATACCCTAAATCAGGGAAAAATATCAACTCTCCAACCGCACAAACTATACTCCAAGAGAAAAATATATTGAACAATTGATACTGCTTAAAAAATAAAATAGCTATACAAATATATGCACAAAATCTACTAAGTCCAATAGGTAAAGAAGTAAAAACATCATAACTCCCCATAGAAACAATAGAGACCTGTTCAAATACTATTTCTAAAATTATTAAACCGCAAATTATTTTTTCAACAATATAACTATAAGGTAATAAATTTCTAGTAAGTCTCGGGCAAAAATATAAAAATATAGCAAAAATTAAAAGTACAATTAAATGTTCCTTTGAAAAAAAGAAGGTATTCTCAACCATATAATTCGCTCCTATTAACAAGTATTTATATAGATTATATTCACAACAACCCAAATAGGTATATAAATTCTTTATATATTAAAGTATATTTTTTATAAAAATAAAATAGAAGTAGTAAATAAAATTACTAGTGTAACAAATTATCCTTAAAATAATAAATTAATAGTATACAGTTTAAGACAATTATAAATTTCATTTTAAGGAAGTGGATAAGTTGAAAAAAGCCAATAATCAAATATGCGCTGATGCAGGTGGGAAATACTGTCCATGTCATCTTGCCTATTCAGGGGATTGTATAAAATGTAGTTTGATACAAGGGTGCAGAACTTGCGACTGTAAGTGGCAAGGGGTATGTATCTATAATCAATTACAACACAGCAAAAACGTATCTGTCAATGAGAGAAAAGAAGTACTATGTCAAATCATTGAAACTAAAGAGGTAGAAAACAATACTTTTTGGATTAAAATACAAGTGCCAAAATATTTAACAAATGATTTATGTAGTCCAGGTGCATATGTATTGCTAAAAAGTAAGGACAAGGATAACCAAATATTTAATACACCTATCTCAGTTATGGATGTAGATTTAGAAAAGGGTATATTAGAAGTTGTTATTAAACCAGTAGGAATAAAAACAAAATCTATTATAAGCTTTGATGAAGTATGGGTAAAAGCACCATATTTCAATGGTATTTTTGGGATAAAAGAGATAAAAACTAATTCACATGCAAACTGTGTAGTAGTTTTAAATGGGCTATCACAAGTTAACTCTATTAACGTAATAAAAAGATTATTAAGAAATCACAATAGAGTAGAAGTATTTATTAACAACAAAGCTAGCGTATTAGATGTAGTTATAGACAAAATAATAAACCTAGGAGTAAATATACAAAGCATAGACTTATATGAAGACAAAGACTTTTTAATCGATTATATAAGAAGAAATAATGTGGAATTTGTTTATAGTGGAGGATCAGCTAGATTTAGTAAATCTATCATGGAGCTTGTAGATAGCGTTGATGAAAATATTAAATTAGCTATCTCAAATAACAATCTAATATGTTGTGGAGAAGGTATTTGTGGTGCATGTGCTATAAATATAAATGGCCAAAAAGTAAAAACATGCAAAGCACAAGTTGATAGTAGAGAATATTTAAAAACTATCTAATTTTTTAGGGGGGAATAAGATGGCAAAAGTAGTTGTTATAGGAGGCGGATGGGCAGGATGTGCAGCTGCCATATCTGCTAAAAAAGCAGGAGCTGATGTTACAATACTGGAAAGAACAGACTTATTATTAGGTCTTGGTAATGTTGGTGGAATAATGAGAAATAATGGAAGATTCACAGCAGCAGAAGAAGCTATAGCACTAGGTGCTAGTGAGTTATTTGAGCTTACAGATAAGTATGCAACGCATACTAATATAGATTTCCCAGGTCATAAACATGCAACTATATATAATGTAACTCAAATAGAAAAACCAGTAAGACAAAGAATACTAGATATGGGTATAGAAGTTAAGTTTTTCGCAAGAGTTGTAGATGCTAAAGTTGAAGATAAAAAGTTAACAACTGTTATTTTAGAAAATGGAGAAAAAATTGAGGCTGATGCTTTTGTTGAAACAACAGGATCTACTGGTCCTATGGGTAACTGTGAAAAGTATGGTAATGGATGTGCAATGTGTGTATTAAGATGTCCTGCCTTTGGTGGAAGAGTTAGTATAACTGAGAAATGTGGAATAGAGGATACTATAGGTAGAAGAAACAATGGAGATAACGGCGCATTTAGTGGTTCTATGAAATTACTAAAAGAATCTTTAAGTGAAGAAATTCAAAATGAATTAAATGAAAAAGGTTGTTCAGTAATTCCACTTCCGCCAGAGTTAAAAAACGAAGAGAAACTAGATATAAAAGTATGTCAACAATATGCATTACCTGCTTTTGCTGACAATATAGTTTTAATTGATACAGGTCATGCAAAACTTATGAGTCCATTTTTTAATTTAGAAAAATTAAGAATGGTACCTGGTTTTGAAAGAGCTATAATAGTTGATCCTTATGCAGGTGGTAAGGGTAACTCTATAAGATACTTGTCAGTAGCTCCAAGGGATAATTATATGAGAGTCAAGGGACTTAGTAATTTATTTGTTGGAGGAGAAAAGTCAGGATTTTATGTAGGTCATACTGAAGCTATATGTACAGGAAGCTTAGCTGGACATAATGCAGCTAGAAGTTGTGTTGGTATGTATTTGCTACAACTCCCTACTAATACATTGATAGGTGACTTTATTGCTTATTCTAATAATGAGATGCAAAAGGATGAAGGAGATAAGTTAAGATTTACTTTTGCAGGAAGTATTTATTTTAATAGAATGAAAGAAATTGGTTTTTATACTACTGACCCTAAGATTGTGGCTGATAGAGTTAAGAAGGCTAGTTTAGAAGGAATTTATAATAAGAAGGTTGTTAAATAAATTTTTAAGAGGACACATATTGTGTCCTCTTTTTTATTATTTTAATTTATTATTGTAACTTCCCATTCCACCACTTAGGTTATAGACTTTATTAAATCCATTTTTAGATAATACCCTTGATGCATTAGAACTTCTCATTCCAGAAGCACAATAAATAACTACTGCTTCATCTTTATATGAAGATATAGTATTTATCTTACAAAGCAAGTCATTTACAGGTATATTCTTAGCTTTTGGTATATGTCCAGATTTAAATTCCACTGGAGTTCTGACATCTAAAATTAGAACTCTCCTATTATCTTTTAATATGCTATCAAGTTTACCTCCGTCAATATTTTCATATTTTTTATTAAATAAATTTGTAAAAAAACTCATAATATAAATCCTCCTGATTATTTTATAGTATTAATAAATAATTATTTTTCATATTAAATTATCTTAATAATTTTAATTTGTATTTTTATTTATATATTACGTAATTAATAATCCTTTCTTAAGATTTAAAATTTACAAACATTATTTTAATTGAAATAAATAAAAGAGTATGTGATAAAGTCACAGAATATAATTTTAAAAAATTGTAATATACTAATATCGGATGGAGATAATTCATCAAATGAAGTTAATGGAGGAAGTGCAATGGTAAAAATACTAAATACTAACGATTTTAATAAGGAAATAGAAAATAAAGAAGTTTCAATAGTTGACTTTTTTGCGACTTGGTGTGGACCATGTAAGATGTTAGCACCTGTATTTGAAGATTTAAGTAATGAAATGGATGGATCGGTAGGATTTTATAAAGTAGATATAGACCAAAGTTTAGAACTAGCACAAAGATATGGAATAAATACAGTACCTACTATGCTTATATCAAAAAATGAAGAAGTAGTAGATCAAATAATAGGATTTGTACCAAAAGAAAATATAAAAGCTAAAATAAATCAACAATTATAATAAAATCGAAATTTAAAGGAGAAATAAGATGACAAGACCATCAGTATATCATAGCCAAGGATACACATGTGCAGAATCGCTAATAAAATCTTACAATGAAGAACATAATACAGATATACCAATGTCAATAGGAAGCGGTATGGGAGTTGGTATGACTGTTGGAAGTATATGCGGGGCTGTAAATGCAGCAGTAGTTATAATAGGATACTTAAAGGGTAGAGATAATCATTTAGATCAAAATGAAGCAAGACAATATTCTAGATCGCTAATGAAAAGTGTTAGAGATAGATACAATACAGAGATATGCGCTAATTTAAAGAAGAATAAAGTTGGTTGTGATGAAATAATAAACTTCACATATGATTCTTTAAATGAAATATTAGAAATCCAAAACTAATATATAAGTTATATTTAATAGTAAAAATTTAAAATAAATTTATATTCAGTTTAAATAAAGTATAGATTTATACTGTAATTATTTTTAGATAATTAGAATATAATTAAAATGAAGGTAAGTTAAAGATTCTATATAGTAGATACATAAAAAATGTATATCTATTATAGAATCTTTTTTATTATAATTGAAAAATTAATTTATGATATATCTTATTATTTTTATGTTCATATATAAAATTAATAAGATAATTTTTTATGACTATTTATATATAATTAATAAATATAATCTTTGTATTGTGGAATAAAACGGTAAAATACCGTATACTCATTATAGATTACAAATAAAAGGTAATTTATTAGACATTCAAAATAGCTTATAAGATATAAATTACATATAAAATTTTAAAGGAAGGGATAAATAATGATTGAAGTAGAAAACTTATGCAAATCATTTACACGAGTTGTAAAAGATGAAAGTAATAAGAAAAAGACAAAATTAAAAAAATAAAACTAAAAAGAAGAGTTTCTAGCAGTAAATGATGTTAGCTTTACTGTAAATAAAGGTGAGATTGTAGGAATACTAGGACCAAATGGAGCGGGAAAAACTACATTACTTAGAATGCTTGGAGGTATTTTAACACCAACTTCAGGTAATATAAAGATAGCAGAATTAGACTACTCTATAGATAAAAATGCTGCAAAAAAAGAAATAGGATATTTATCAGGTAACACAAAATTATACAATCGCCTTTCACCGAGAGAACTTTTAAGAACATTTGCCAGTCTTTATGAAATGCCAAAAGATGAAATAGAAAAATCAATTGAAGAAATCTCGAAAGTAATGAATATGGAAAGTTTTATAGATAATCGTATTGAAAATTTATCAACAGGCCAAACGCAAAGAGCATCAATAGCTCGTTGCTTAGTTCATTCACCTAAGCTTTATATATTTGATGAGCCAACATTAGGGTTAGATGTAATTAGTAGTAAGTCGATAATAGACTTTATGAAATCTGAGAAAGAAAGAGGAAAAACAGTTTTATATTCGACTCACTATATGGAAGAAGCAGAAACTTTATGCGATAAAATAATAATGATTCATCAAGGTGAGATTATAGCATCAGGTACATCAAGTAAGTTAAAAGAAGAATCAAATACAAGTAACTTAAGAGATTTATTTATAAAACTAGCATCAGAAAGAGGTGATCTAGTTGAGGAGTAAAATAGTAAAGCAAATCTTTAAAAAAGAAATGTTAGATATAATAAGAGATAAAAAGACCATATTTATGATGATAATACTTCCTATGATTTTATATCCAGTACTTATGGTAGGTATGTCATCTTTTATGATGATGTCAATGAGTAAAATGCAAGAGGAAGATATAAATATAGCTTTTAGTTCTAAACCAAGTAGTGCCTTAGTTTCTATTCTTGAAAAAGAAAATAAAGATGAAGGTAAGTTAAATATAGTTAAGTCAACAGATAGGGAAAAAGATTTAGAAGAACAAAAAATAGATGCATATGTAGAGATTGAAAATAAGGACAATGCTCAAAATTATAAGATATATGCAAATTCTTCTAAGGAAAATTCAATGAAAGCAACTAGTAGAGTAAAAGAATCTTTAGACGAGTATAAAAGAGATATTGTAGAAAATAAAATACAAGAACAAGGACTTGATGTAGGTAATATTTTAGAGCCACTATCTTATGAAGATGTAGAAGTTGCTAAAGATGAAGAAATAGCAGGTCATATGTTAGGCCAGTTTTTACCAGTTATACTTATAGTTGGTGTTTTACTTGGGGCTATTTATCCTGCAATTGACGTTATGGCCGGGGAAAAGGAAAGAGGTACTTTAGAAACATTATTTACACTTCCTATTACAAACTTAGAATTAGTAATGGGTAAATATCTAGCAGTTTCATTTTGTGCAATATTAACAGCAGTTTTAAATATAGCCTCTATACTTTTAACTATGATATATTTAGTTGCAAGTGCAGGACTTGGAGAGCAAATTGGAATAAGTATGTCTAATATGAATCAGCTAATATTACCAGGAATTATAACTATAATATGTGTAGGGTTATTCTCAATGGTTGTTTCAGCTATAAGTATGTGTGTATGTTCTCTTGCAAAGAGCTTTAAGGATGCACAAAACTATATAACTCCAGTTATGTTATTTGTTATGATACCTTCTTATGTATCTATGATACCAACTATAAAATTAGATAGTTTTACAGCAGCAATTCCAGTTGTAAATATATCTTTACTTATAAAAAGTGTTTTAACATTTAATAGTGATATAAATTTAATAGCAGTAGTATTTATATCAAACTTTGCTTTTGTTATTTTATCAGTATTACTATTGTCTAAAATGTTTAACTCAGAAGAAATATTATTTGGAGGTAGTAAGAGTTTTTCATTTTTAGAAAAGAGAAGTAATATTAAAAAGGGTACTATGCCAAGTGTAAGTGATGGTGCAATATTATATGCAGTAGGATTAGTCCTTCTTATATATTTAGGTACAATTTTACAGATTAAATTTAAAATGGTTGGAATAGGGTTAACTCAGGTTATGATTATAGCCATGCCTTTACTGTTTGCTTTTTATATTAAGACTGATTTTAAAAAGACTTTTAGTTTAAAAGTGCCAAGTATAAAACATATTTTAGGTGGGATTGTACTTTGGGCTGGAGTATATATACTTATGAGTCTTATAATTCAGGTTATACTTTATTTCTTCCCTCAAAATATGGAGGTAGTTGAGGCCTTAAATGAGACTATAATTATTAAAGATAATCTTTTATTAAACTTATTTGTAGTAGCTATTATGCCTGCGATATGTGAGGAGATGTTCTTTAGAGGATTTATATATACTTCTTTTAAAGGGAAAAATAGCTATAAGGCAGCTATAATATGTAGTGGTATCTTATTTGGATTTATGCATATGGACTTTATAAGAATAATACCTACAAGTATGTTAGGGATTTCATTTGCTTATTGTGTGTATAAATCAGGGTCTATATTTATACCTATGATACTACATTTTATTAATAATGCTTTATCAGTAGTTGTAAGTCATTATCAATATAGTAAAGGTATTAAAGCTGTAGAAACAAGCTTTGACGGATTTAATATGGAATATATTGCCTTACTATGTTTAAGTGCAGTACTTATAGCTATAGGAGTATGGCTTTTAAGAAAAAGTAAGAATTCAAAAGAAGAAGTAAAAAACATTTAATAAATTATGAAAGTATATTTATTAATAATAAAATTGATTTATTGTGCTAAAAATTAAAATAATTATCTATTAGAAAAGGCAGGTCTTATGACCTGTCTTTTTTTAAATAAAAAATAATTTTATAGCATAACGAATAATAGTATATTTTGGAGTAGATACTAAAATATATATTAATATATTATATGGAGGGACAAAATGAAAAAATTTCTCGTATTGACACTTTCTTTTTTTCTGATTTTCACAAACATATCATTTGCTGAACAAAAAGATATAACAAAAACTATTAAAGATGTAACCATGGTTAATGATAGAATATCTATTATGATTAAAAAAATAACAGGTGATGATCCTCTTGATATAGATGATTTTAAAAAAGAGATAAAATTTTGTGAATCTATATTAGGAGAAAACTCAAAAAAAATGACTTCATTGTACTCAAATGAATCTGATATTGAGTTAAAAAGATCATATTCTTCATTATTGTATATTATGTCTTTATACGAGTTAAGTTTATCTAGTATGGTTGTTTATATTAATGATGATAGTAAAACAGATTACTTTATTGATACATGCTCAAGTTATAGTGGTGCAAATATCGCATTAAAAACTATTACATCAATATATAACTAATATAAATAAAAGTTGTCTGTTTTTAATAGATGGCTTTTTTTATTTTATATATTTATAAACATAATAATTGGAGGAATACTACCATTTGTAAAAAGACATATGAAAATTATAATTTGGGTTGAAAGAATTGTTATAGGACTTGCATTAGCAACTATATTTGGTATGTTATTTATTAGATGAGTTATATAAAAATATATAATATATATTAAAAAAAAATTAAACATATATTTTCCCGTTATTTAATAATATTAAAGAATAGATAAAATACAAAAAATTCGAGGCCTTGTACTTTATCTATAATAAATACTTAAATTAAATAATAGGGGGGGGGAGAGTATGAAAAATTTAATCAACAAGTGGAACAAAATAAGTTTAGTTAAAAGAATAATAGTAGGCTTAATTATTGGGATTGTTTTAGCTTTGGCAATTCCTAATACTGCAAAGCCAATCGTTATTTTTGGTTCATTGTTTGTAGGTGCACTAAAGGCAGTTGCTCCGATGCTGGTATTTTTCTTAGTAATAGCGGCTATTTCTTCTCATAAAAGTGGTCAGCAAACAAACATGAAATCAATTATTTTACTTTACCTTTTAGGTACATTTTTAGCAGGGTTTGTGGCTGTTATTGTAAGTTTTATATTCCCAATTACATTAACATTTGGTTCAGGTGTTAATGATGTAACTCCACCGGGAGGGGTAGTAGAAGTATTAAAGGCACTACTTATGAATATTGTCGATAATCCAGTTAAGGCACTTTTTAATGCTAACTATATAGGAATATTATCTTGGGCAATAATTCTTGGTGTTGCACTTAAGAAAGCATCAAGTTCTACTAAAACAATGATAAGTAATGTTTCTGACGCATTATCACAAGTGGTAAAATGGATAATTAATTTTGCACCATTTGGAATTATGGGTCTTGTATTTGATACTATATCTGCAAAGGGAATAGAGTCATTAATTAGTTATGGACAGTTAATTGTTTTATTAGTTGGATGTATGGCATTTGTTGCTCTTGTGGTTAATCCACTGATCGTTTATATTGGTATTCGTGAAAATCCATATCCACTTGTATTCAAGTGTTTAAAAGATAGTGGTATTACAGCATTTTTTACACGTAGTTCAGCTGCAAATATACCTGTAAATATGGGTTTATGTAAGGAGTTAAATTTAAATAAAGATACTTACTCAGTTTCAATTCCATTAGGTGCAACTATAAATATGGGTGGCGCTGCAGTTACAATTTCAATATTAACACTTGCAGCGGTTCATACACTTGGTATTGAAGTAAATATAGGTATGGCACTATTACTTAGTTTATTATCAGCAGTAAGTGCTTGTGGCGCATCAGGTGTAGCAGGAGGTTCATTATTATTAGTACCACTTGCATGTAGTTTATTTGGTATTCCAAATGATGTAGCTATGCAGGTAGTAGGAGTAGGTTTTATAGTTGGAGTTATACAAGATTCTTGTGAAACAGCACTTAATTCATCAACAGATGTACTTTTTACAGCAGTAGCAGAGTTTTCAAAGGCTCGTAAAGAAAAAATAAAAAATAAATAATTTTTTTAATAAAAAATTCAAGGAATAAATTATCCTTGAATTTCTTATTTTTACTTAAAAGTAACTTGTTTATAGGTATATATCCGATAATTCTAAATTTGCATTATACAAGGAATTAGAGTTACCGTATTCTTTTATATTTTTATCTAATGTAAATATAGGTAAATCAACTATAAACTCTGTTCCCTCATTTAACTTAGATTTCACAGTAATAGTTCCATTATGTGACTTTACAAAGGAATCAACTATTGCTAAGCCTATACCACTACCTTCATTTTTCCTAGTTAGACTAGTATCTATTTGTGAAAATCTTTTAAATATTTTACTTAAATTTTTCTCTGAAATTCCGATTCCTTTATCTGCTACAATTATTTTTAATCTATTCTTATCCTTAATAAGATTTATATTTATATCTTCATTAGATTTTGAGAATTTAATAGCATTTGATATTAAATTAAGAACAACTCTTTCGATTTTATCTATATCAACTGCCATATTAATAACTTCATCATTTGTATCAAAAACTAGATGTAAATTTTTAGAACTTGCAAGTGGAGAAGTTGATATAACAAGGTTTTCTATTAAATTAACTATATTTATATTTTCTAATTTTAAATTTAATTCACCATATTCATATTTGTCTATGTCAATTAAGTTATTTGTAATCCTTAATAGTCTATTGCAATTATTATCTATAATATCAAATGTACTTTCAGTGAGTTCCTTAGAATTTTTAGACTTATACCTTAATAGTTGAACTGAAGATATAATTACATTTAAAGGAGTTCTTAATTCGTGGCTAACATTTGATATTAAGTGAGACTTAAACTTATTTAGATTTTTAGATTCTTTTAATACATTTTTTAATGCATTTTCGTATTTTTGTTTATGTATAATATAGCATATCATGAAAAGAATTAGTATAAATATACAAATTCCAATAAGTATAACTTTATTCATAATACCTTCATGTCTAAACATAATATCTTTAAAACTATTTAATATATATGAACCTTTTGGAAGTTGACTTTTATTAATATTAAATTTTTTTAGTGCATTTATTTCAAATACATGAACACTAATTTGTGATTGATTAACATCAATAGATTTATTAGGTTTATTTTCAACTATATAATCTACTATTTTAGTGGAAGCTTGAATATTCATATAATCACTCATAACTTTTCCGCCAACTGCTCCATTTTCTATACCAAAACCAGTTACACTATATACAGGTATATCTTTACATAATGAATTTAGAAGTGCTGTAAAATCAGATATATTTAAAAATGAATCATTAAAATCGCCTGGAGCAACTTTTATGATAGCATCATTTTCATTAAAACTTGATACAATATTACTAAAATCTTTTAAACTCATAGTACTTGTTTCAATAATGTTAATATTTACACCCATATTCATGTACTTATTTTTAATATCTATTATATTTTCATCATTAAGATCTTTTTTAGAATTACTTATAATATGTATATTCTTAACGTTTTTATGATTTTCAATTACTAAATCTATATTTGGTTTTAATAAATCAGATGATCTAATTCCTGAAACAAGATTGTATTTTAATGCCTTATTTTCAAGATTTTTATCTCTTATACCGAAAAATACTATAGGTATATCTTTAAATGTATCTTCCTTAAATTTTAAGATAAATTCTAATGCTCTATCTCCGTTTACAACTATTGAATCGTATTTATTATAATCTATAGTATACATGCGTAGAGTATTATATATTTTCTCTTCACTGTTGATATCAGTTATTCTATCAGAAGGTATAGAAATGGATCTAACTTCAAATTCATTACCTAAAACTTTAGATAATTCTCCTTTTTGTTTGCTAGATAATCCATTAAAAACATTATTATAAGATTGAAAGTATAATATTTTTCTTTTATTAATTTTTGAGGTTGTACCTACATCACTAGATACTCCCGATATCATAATAATAGATATTAAAAATATCATTGATATTACTTTTTTCATGTATAATTCTCTCCATTATTTTATGTTTAAAATTTAGTTTCATTTTATTCTATCATAATAATAACTTGCAAATATCTATAACAGTACAACAAATAATTACATTAAATATATTAATTCGACTTCATAAAAAATCTGTTAATAACTTTTTTATACAAGGTAAAACTATAAAATATATATACTGATACTCATTGTCAATATATAACTAAAATATAGCTTTTATGAAGGATTATAATTATAACTTTCAATTATAATTATAAAAATTAGTATAATATAGTAAAATAAAATTGAATAAAATTTGCAATAGATAGTCTACTTAAGGAGTTTTAAAATGATTGAAATGGCAATATTTGCAGATGAGCCAACAGGAAATTTAGATAGTAAAACTACTGATGAGGTAATGGATTTATTAAAAGAGTGTGTTAAAAGTTTTGGACAAACTTTAGTTATGATAACTCATAATAATGAAATAGCATCTATGTCTGATAGAATTATAAAAATACAAGATGGAAGAGTATGTTAATATAATTAGAATAATTTAAGGAGAAAATCATGATAACAGTATAATTTTTATAAAGGGACTTGATGAAGTAGAAACAACTAAAGAAATAGTTAATAAATTACTAGAAATAAAGAGTAATTTGATAGAAAATAATAGTTTGATAAACGTTGAAAACGCTTATTTGGACTGTTACAATGTTTTTATGAAAGTAATTATCTTATATATTTATATCATCATAAAATATAAGGGGGATAAGTTTTATGAGTAAAAAATATGTAGCTGAGCCATTTAAGATAAAAATGGTAGAACCGATTAAAATGACTACTAGAGAAGAAAGAATAGAAAAAATCAAAGAAGCAAATTATAATTTATTTGCACTAAAGGCAGAAGACGTATATATAGATTTATTAACGGATAGTGGTACAGGAGCTATGAGTTCAACTCAATGGGCTGGAATTATGCTAGGAGATGAATCATATTCGGGAGCTAGTAGTTATTTTAATTTATTAGATTCTGCAAAGGACATATTTGGATATAAATACATACAACCAGTTCATCAAGGTAGAGCAGCAGAAAAAGTAGTTATGCCTTTATTATTAAGTGAAGGAAAAATTGCAATATCTAATATGCACTTTGATACAACAAGAGCACACGTTGAGCTTACAGGAGCTAAAGCTATAGATTGTGTAGTAGAAGAAGCACTAGACACTACTACTTATGCACCATTTAAAGGTAATATGGATGTAGAAAGAATGAAAGAACTTATAAATGAATATAAGAGCGAAAATGTTGGTGCAATAATAATGACAATAACAAACAATACAGCAGGTGGGCAACCAGTTTCTATGGAAAATATGAGAGAGGTATATAAGGTTGCTAAAGAAAGTAATATAACAGTAATAATAGATGCAGCTAGATTTGCAGAAAATGCTTATTTTATAAAAACTAGAGAAGATGGATATAAAGATAAAACAATAAAAGAAATAGTTAGAGAAATGTTTAGCTATGGAGATGTATTTACTATGAGTTCTAAAAAGGATGCAATAGTAAATATAGGTGGACTTATAGGAATAAGAGATGAAGAAGAATTCTATAATGCTGTAAAAAGTAGAACAATATCATTTGAAGGATTTGTATCTTATGGAGGGCTTTCTGGACGTGATTTAGAAGCTTTAGCAATAGGCCTAAATGAAGGTATAAACTTTGATTATTTAAATTATAGAATAGGTCAAATGGAATACATTGGCTCTCGTCTTGAAGAAGAAAATATATCATTCCAATATCCAGTTGGAGGTCATGCAGTATTTGTTGATGCTAAAAAACTTCTTCCACAAATACCATATTATGAGTTCCCAGCTCAATCTTTAGCCATAGAGTTATATATAGAAGCAGGTATAAGAAGTTGTGATATAGGTTCATATATGCTAGATAATGACCCAGTAACAGGAGAGCAAAGAGAAGCTGAATTGGAATTTACAAGACTTGCTATACCAAGAAGAGTTTATACTCAAGCTCATTTAGATGTAGTTGTAGATGCATTAGTATCTATAAAAGAAAGAGCACATGAAATAAAAGGATATGAAATAACTTGGCAACCAAAAGTACTTCGTCACTTCACATCAAAACTTAAACCAATAGATAAATAAGAATAATAAGGGTTCGTCTTAGAATATAGCTTAATTATAAACTTTAAAATTAGTATATTTTAAGACGCCCTTTTTATAATGTATAAGAAATAATTCATACCTATCTTAATTAATAAAACAATTCTTAAATGACACCTTAAAAATTCTTAAAATTCAGAATAAAAAATGAAAGAGGTGAATCTATGTCTAATAAAAATATTGCGAAAGAGGAAAGTCGTGATACCTTTAGTTCAAAAGTAGGATTTATACTTGCATGTATAGGTTCTGCAGTTGGTATGGGAAATATTTGGATGTTTCCATACAGAACAGGACAATTTGGAGGAGCTGCATTTTTAATACCATACTTATTATTTGTAGGAATATTAGGATACACAGGACTTATAGGAGAGTTTTCATTTGGTCGTATGACTCAAACTGGACCAATTGGATCTTTTGAAAAAGCTATGGAGATGAAAAATAAGAATAAAAAAATTGGTACAGTACTAGGTATTATACCAGTAATAGGAGCATTAGGAATAGCAACTGGATATGCAGTAGTTGTTGGATGGTTTATAAAATTCTTATTTGGAGCACTTAATGGTTCTATGCTAGCAGCACCTGATTCTGGAGCATATTTTGGAGAAATAGCAGGTTCTTTTGGAAGTGTAGGATGGCATTTAGCAGGTATTACTATAACATCATTAATTTTAATACTTGGAGTATCAAATGGAATTGAAAAAGTTAATAAGGTTATGATGCCAATATTTTTTATATTATTCTTAGTTATACTTGTGAGAGTTGTAAGTTTAGAAGGAGCTATAGAAGGAATAAAATATATGCTAATTCCTAGATGGGAGTTTATATCTAATCCAAAAACATGGATTTATGCTCTAGGTCAGGCATTTTTTTCCCTATCACTTGCTGGTTCTGGTATGGTTGTATACGGAAGTTATTTAAAGCGAGATATAGATGTTCCAAGTTGTGCTAGAAATACAGCGATATTTGATACTCTTTCTGCATTAATTGCAGGGTTAATTATAATACCAGCAGTATTTGCATTTAATCTTGACCCAACAGCAGGTCCTCCACTTTTATTTATAACACTACCAATGGTATTTAAACAAATGCCAGCAGGAAACTTATTTGCAATACTTTTCTTTATATCAGTTTTATTTGCATCTATAACATCTCTTATGAACTTATTAGAAGTTCCTATAGAAGCATTACAAAATAAATTTAAGTTAAGTAGAAAGGTATCAGTAATATCAGTATGTTCAGTTGCCTTTTTTGTAGGGTTATTTGTTGAAAACGGAGATGTTTTAGGTACTTGGATGGACGTATTATCTATATATGTAATTCCTGTAGGAGCACTACTTGCAGGAATAATGTTTTTCTGGGTTGTAGGAACAAAAATAGCAAGATCAGAGGTAGAAAGTGGTATTTCGAAGCCTCTTGGAAAATGGTTTGAGCCTATGACTAAGTATGTGTTTGTTACACTTACAATAGTAGTTATAATAGGCGGAATTATCTTTGGTGGGATAGGATAAAATTTAAATTATTTAAATATTTAAGGGCAGCTTTTAAAGTTGCTCTTTTTGTATGTAAAAATTATATAAAAATAACTTTACATATTTCATAAAATAAATTATTATATACATAGATTTACTATACATAGTAAATCTATGTATATAAGGAGGGCTTATGAAAATAAATAAAGAGTTGCTAAAAGGAAGTACAACAATATTAATTTTAAGTTTATTAAAAAGAAAGCATATGTATGGATATGAAATTATTAAAGAGATAGAGTTAAGATCTAGTGGAGTTTTCAACTTTAAAGAAGGAACGTTATATCCAATACTACACACATTAGAAAGCAATGAAATGGTAGAGTCTTTCTGGAGTGAGGGAGAAAGTGCTAGAAAGAGAAAGTACTACAAAATAACAGATAAAGGGAATAAACAACTTAAGGAAAAAGAAGATGAATGGAAGCTATTTACTAACACTGTAAATACAATATTACTGGAGGATTAAAATAATATGGGTTTAGAGAATAACAAAAATATAAAAGATTTCTTAGATAACATAATAATACATATTAAAAATAAAGATGTTCATAATGAAGTTAAAATGGAATTTGAATCTCATATATTAGAAATTGTATATGAATTTATAGATAATGGATTAAGTGAAGAAAAAGCAATAGAAGAAGCTATAAAAAGAATGGGGAATCCTAAAAAGATAGGAGAAAGATTAAATAAAGTACATAAACCAAGACCAGATTATATAACAATATTTTTAACTATAGGACTTTTATCTATTGGGGTATTAGCTATGTACTCACTTATGAAAAGTGATTTAGTAAGCAAGGGGATGATTTATAAAAATATATTAAGTGCTATGCTAGGTGGAATTGTAGGTATAGGTATCTATAAATTTGACTATAGAAAGATAAAAAAATACAGTTATCAAATATATGGTATAACATTTTTAATAGTATTATTAACTAGAGTTTTTGGTTATAAAACTAATGGTGTAGATACTATATCTAACAGTGTATCATTACTAATTACAATGATATTTTTAATATCATTATCTGGGATAATTCAATTATTAGATTTAAGTAAAATAAAGAATATAATAATTTTAACTATACTATCTATAATTCCTATACTTGCTTTAATGGCTATACCAAATGCTACAATGGCACTATTTTATATATTTACAGTTAATATAATATTTTTTATGTCAAAACCACCAAAGAAATATAAGCTAGGGGTAATTTTAATAGAATTATTAGGGATAATTACTGTATTTCTTAAAATATTAAGTACACCACATCTTAAGGATAGATTATTAGCATTTATGCCAGGATTATTTAGAAGTATGTTTGACCATCCAGGTACATATATTCAAACTCAGTCTATGAAATTATTAGATAATGCTACTTTATTTGGACAAAATATAGGCCAAAGTAATATAGAGATTAATATACTTCGAACTGATTTAATATTTACGAGTATTGCTTATTCTCTAGGATGGATAATGGCAATGGTTAGCTTAGTTGTAATTGTAGCTTTTTTAGTTAGAAATTTTGTACTAGTATTTAAAGTTAAAGATAACTTTGGAAAATTAATTACTGCTTCTATAGTAAGTATGTTATCACTTCAATTTATAGCTACTATTTTATATTCAATAGGATTATCACCTTTAACATTTGGACTACCATTTATAAGTGTTGGGGGAATGAATGTACTTATTAACTGCATAATGATAGGTATTTTATCTAGTGTATATAGAAGAAAGACATTAGTTAGTGTATAAATATTATAAAAATTTATATGCAACTAGTTGCTATGTTACAGTTAAAATGTTAAACCTTTTATTTATATAATAAATTTTTAAGATATATTTAAGGATAACATAATAGTTATTTAAGCTTGATTAGTTAATATATACTTATCAATCAAGGAGGAGATGGCTATTATGAAAATTAATAAAAAATTTGTAGTGCTTTTAATTGTATCATTATTTACTATTAACATGGCAGGATGCAAATTTATAGATAAAACAGATAATTCTAATATAAAGAAAATAGAACAAAGTAAAAGTTACACAGAAAAAGAGATAAAAAAAGAAGCTAGAACTTCTATAAAATCATCAATAAATGAATATTTAAACATAGCAAAAGAACTAATGTGGGAAAAGAATGTTACTTCAGAAAATCTAAAAAATGAACTTAATGCTTTTAATAAAATTTCAAATAAAATGAACTATGAATATGAAAGATTTAAACATATCTCAAATAATTCAGATTCTTCAAAAGGAAAAGAATTAGCAACGAATGCTTCAAAAATATTTGAAAATATGAAACAATCAGTAGATGTATTTATTGAAGGAGTTAAAGATATTGATACAATGGACTATTCAAAATTAATACAACATTTTATGGATAGCGTAAAAAGTACATTTGATTATTATAAATCAATGATATAAAGATTACCCTTAAAGTAGAAAAATACAGTTTTGTATATACTTTAAGGGTACTGTTAAAAAGCTTTCTAAAGTACTAAATTTAAATTGTTTAATTAAGTCCTAGAGAATAAATTCTCTAAAAGGTTTATACTATCTCCATAGAAAGTTGTAAATTCTTCATTTTTAATATCTGCAACATGACTAACAGGTATGGAAAGGGATACATCAGAAATAGTACTTATGCTACTATTAGAATCTGAAGTAATAGATATAATATCTCCTCCAAGTTCAGATAGCTGTTCAATTTTTCTAATACAAGCAAAATTTTCACCAGACTTTGATATAACTATTAAAGTAGGGTTATGTTCTTTTTCATGTACTATAGGTATTTCAAGTCCATGCAATAATATAACATGATACTTTTTTACTAATAGTTTTCTATGTATGTATCCTGTTACAAACTCACAAAATCCTTCCCCATATAAATAAATATACTTATCCTTATTTAAATATGTTTTAGACAATTCATTTAAGTCAGTTAAAGGACGTTTTGAATTCCATGAAAAACTATTTTCGTTTTTAATGCTGTTAACTTCAATATCCGATGTCATTCTTTTTACATCAAAAATTAGTTCATTGTATCCGCTATATCCAAGCTTTTTAGCCAATCTAATAATAGAGGCTGTAGAAGTAAAGTTTGACTTAGCAAGTTGTCTTATACCTTCTTTTCTTATTTTTTCTGGACTAGCAAACATGTACTCAAGTATCTTTATTTCTGAATCTGATAAATTTTGATTTTTAAAGATTCTACCAACATGAAATGTTTTGTTCATAGGTATCTCCTTTCCATATTTTTCCGAATTTAATATAGATAAATTATATCATAAACCATTTATATTATGAAACATGTTACGCTATTGTACATCCGTTACAAAAGGGGATTAAAGTATATTAATAAAAGTAAAAAGGATATATACTTAAAATATATCAAAGGAAAAGGGGGAGACAGAGATTAAAAAATTAATTATTAACGCAGACGATTTTGGATATTCTCATGCTGTTAACTTAGGAATAGCTGAGAGTCATATAAATGGTGTGCTAACATCTACAACATTAATGGCAAATATGCCAGGGACAAAACATGCAGTTGAATTATCTAAAAAAATGCCTAAATTGGCAATAGGGGTACACTTAACATTGACATGTGGTAAGCCTATTTTAGAGAATAGTGTAAGTTCATTAACAAAGGAAGATGGCTATTTTTATAAGTTAAGTGATTTTGAAAAAGGAATTGTAAATATTAATAAAAATGAGCTTTATAATGAGTGGAAAGCTCAAATAGATAGATTATATTCATTTGGGATTAAATTAAGCCATATTGACTCCCATCACCATATACATACATTTGAAGAACCATCAAAAGTTGTTAATATGCTTTCAAAAGAATACAACCTACCTGTTAGGAATTGTAACAGGGCAACAAAGAATAGTGAAATAAATTTCTTAGATTTATGTAATTATGACCCTATTAGAGATATGACTACTAAATATATGTCAGTTAGAGAGGTATGTTTTAAAGTTATTGAATCAAATATACTTAAAAATATTGAGTTTGAAAAAAGTGAGGCAATGTGTCATCCAGCATTTTTAGATAGCCCTTTACTTGAAGGATCATCTTTTAATATTGCTAGAATAAGAGAAGTAGATATACTATGTGATCCTTATATGAAAGAGCTTATAGATAAATACGATATAGAACTTTGTAATTATAATAATATATAAATTTAAAGGGGGATATTATTTTGACTAATTCACTTCGATTAATTAGTAATCAATTATCTAAGCTTGGAAAAGCAATGCTAGTACCAGTTGTTGCTATGCCTGTTGCAGGTCTTTTATCTAGACTTGGTCAACCAGATTTACTAAACTTAGACATATTAAAAATTGCATCTGATGTTGTATTTGGAAATTTGGATTTATTATTTGCTGTTGGATGTATACTTGCATATACAAAGAGTAAAGACAAATCATCAGCAGTTTTAGCAGGAGTACTTTCCGTTATGGTGTTTAGGCAAGCGCTTACCTATTTAAATGAAAGTACTAGTATGGGAGTATTTGGAGGTATAGTATCGGGTATAAGTACTGCTACTATATATAATTATAGTAAAAACTGGAAAGTACCTAGTATGTTTTCTTTCTTTGCAGGGGAAAAGTTAGCTATAACTTTAGGACCAATATTTTCACTTGTTTTAGCAGGAGTATTTAGTTTTATATGGCCTCCAATAGAAGCAGGGTTAGATACTTTTGCAATAGGTCTTGGATCAATGGGAATTATAGGAGTATTTTTATTTGGATTTTTAAACCGTGTTTTAATACCAACTGGTTTACACCATGTTTTTAATGCGTACATATTTTATGAGTTAGGAAGTTACACAACAGCAAATGGAACGGTGGTAACAGGAGAGATGACAAGATTTTTAGCAGGAGATCCAAGTGCAGGATCATTCTTAATAATGTTTTACGTAATTATGGTATTTGGAATACCAGGTATATCTTTAGCAATGTATAAAACTGCACGTCCAGAAAATAAAGAAGAAGTAAAAGGATTAGCAAATAGTGGTGCATTAACTTCAGTGTTTGCAGGAGTAACAGAGCCAATTGAATTTTCATTTATGTTTATATCTCCACTTTTATACTTTATACATTCAGTATTTACAGGTTTAGCAGGGGCGATATTATACTTATTTGATTCAAGACTTGGTTTTGCATTTGGATTTAATATTATAGACTTAACGCTAAACTGGAATATGGGTAATAATGTAATCTATATTTTACCTGTTGGGGTATTATTCTTCTTCTTATACTATTTTACTTTCAAGACACTTATCCTTAAAAAAGATATAAAGACTCCGGGAAGAAGTGAAAACATCACTGAAGATATGGATGAAAGTTCATTAAAATTATCTCATTCAAACTATGCATATATGGCAAAGAAATTATTACAAAATGTTGGGGGAGCTGAAAATATAGTTAACGCTGAAAACTGTGTTACAAGAATGCGTTTAGAAATAAAAGATATCAACTTAATAAACGAAGATAATATAAAGAAAACAGGGGCAAAAGGTGTAGTAAAAGTAAATAAAAACAATATACAAATTATAGTAGGAACAGAAGTAGTTCATGTAATGAAAGAGTTTAATGCAATATTAAGTGAATCAGCAAGTGAAGGAGGAATATAATATGGGAAATAAAATAGTAATAGTAGGTGGAGGTTCCACTCATACACCTGGAATAGTAGAGGTACTTAGAAACCGTGCAAAAGATTTACAATTAGAAGAAATAGTATTATACGATAATAACGAAGAAAGAAACTACCTTATAGGCGAGTTTACAAGAATTTATTATAGAGATAATAACTCAGATATTAAAGTTTCTTATACAACAGATATAAGAAAAGCTTTTAAAGATGCTAACTTCTTATATGTTCAAATCAGACCAGGCCTTAATAATCAAAGAGAAATTGATGAAAAAATATGCTTAAAGCATGGAGTTGTAGGTCAGGAAACTTGTGGCTTAGGAGGATTTTCTTTTGCACTAAGAGTTATACCTGAAATTTTGAAAATAGTAGAAGTTGCTCAGGAAGTTTGTCCAGATGCTTGGATATTAAATTACACTAACCCAGAAGCTATAATTTCAGAAGCTATATATAAGAAATTCCCTAAAGCTAAATGTTTATGTATATGTGATATGCCAATAAGTATAGAAGAAACTTTAGCAGAGTATTTAGATATACCATATAAAGATTTAACTTTCAAATACTTTGGTTTAAACCACTTTGGATGGTGGACTAATATTTATGATAAATCTGGAAAAGACTTATTACCAGGAATAAGAGAAAAGGTGGAATCAGGAGAGTTAAAGGGATTAATACAAAATAATGAAGAGATTGTAGGAGACGATTACTGGACTAAAACTTTCCAAAACGTAGTTAAAGCGTTTAAAATGTATCCTCAGTATTTCCCTAACTGCTACTTACAATATTATTACTTTGCAGATGAAATGGTGGAATCAGATGATATTGAGTTTACAAGAGGTTCTTATGTATTAAGTACTAGAGAAATTACAGTATTTGAAGAGTGTAAACGTGTTATAGAATTAGGAACAGCTAAGGATTCTAAGTTATTAGGTGGAGTTCATGGAAATTATATAGTAGATATAACTAATGCCATAATACATGATACTAAAGAAAGATTTATTATAAATATAAAAAATAATGGAGCTATTAATAATTTTAATAGTGATGCAGTAGTAGAGGTTCCATGTTATGTTGGATCAACAGGACCAGAACCAGTTACAGTTGGAAATATACCAACATTCCATAAAGGTATGATGGAAATGCAAAAGGCATATGAAAAATTAACAGTAGAAACAGCCTTAACAGGATCTTACAATACTGCAATGGAAGCTATATTACTTAATAAAACAATACCTTCTTATAAAGTAGGTAAGGCTGTATTAGATGATTTAATGGAAGCTAATAAAGCTTACTGGCCAACATTAAAATAATAAACCACACTTATAAACACTCAGATTCTTTTGGATATGAGTGTTTATGAGTTTATATTATAAAAATATAAAAATTGTGGAGAAAAAGTAGAGTATATTGTAATATTAGCAATATATGGGAGCAAATAAGATTATTTTAAGGGGGGATTATATTATGTTTAAAATCTTGAAAAAGAGTTTAGCAAGTTTAATGGCACTATTAATGGTTGTAACTACTGTTTTTACATCATCAGTTTATGCAGCGGATCAGCCACCTAATCCTGTCACAAAAGAGGGGTATACACTAGATTTTTCAGATGAATTTAATGGTCCAGAATTAGATAAGACAAAATGGACTGATTATTATTTGCCTCACTGGACGAAAAATCCAGAAAATGCAAAAGCACAATATAAGTTTGAAAATGGTTCTTTAATAGAATACATAACAGAAGACCAAAAACCATGGAGTCCTGAACATGATGGAAAAGTTCGTTCATCTGCTATAATGTCATTTGATAAAAACTGGATTCACAATTTTAGTGGTACAACTGATAACCAAGATAGAGATCCTTGGGTAGGATATGCTACTACTTATGGATATTTTGAAATACGTGCAAAGTTTGCTGACTGTGGAGGAGGCGGTCATCAAGCTTGGTGGATGGTAGGTATGCAAAATGATACTGATGATTGGTTTAATTCAAAAGAAACTGGAGAAATAGATATTATAGAATCTTTCTTTAGTAAACCAGATACTTGGAGAATTGCAGCATATGGATGGAATGATCCAAACTTCCAAACAAGCTGGATGCTTTCTGAAGAACCTGTTCCATCAGGAAATCCAACGTCTGAATATCATATATATGGACTTGATTGGTCACCAGGAAGTCTTAAATTCTATTATGATAACGAATTATATAAAGAAATAAATCAGGCACCAGATTATCCAATGGGTACAATTTTAAATATATATACAGATGCAGGTTCAGGACAACATAATGATGTTTGGCCTAAACAGTGGGCTATAGATTACTTCCGTGTTTGGAAAAAAGATGGTGGATATAAATTACCTTCATACCATATAAAAAATAGAGAAACAGGAAAATACTTATATATAGAAGAGAATAGTGATAAAGTTTCATATGGAGACCTTAATGAGTTTGAAACAAATGGAATTTGGAAAAAAGAACAAGCAGGTGATTGCGTTCGTCTAAAAAATGAAAAAACAGATGAGTATCTACACATAGAAAATCAAACAGGACTATTAGAACATGGAAAGGTACTTCCGACTTATTATAGTGCTCAGTGGAAAGTAGAAAATGAAGAAAATTATTTAAGATTTAATAATAGATGGAAACCTAATTCATATATGCACACTGAAGATGAAAATGGTTCAGTTCAATATGGAAATGTTCCTAAGGGATATTGGAGTAGCCAATGGCAGTTAATCCCTACAACATTAGATGTTAAATAGACTTAATATATTTACAAAAGGACCTAGATTTTTCTAGGTTCTTTTGTAAAAGAAAGAGGTAATATATTATGAAAATTTTAAAGTTAGTTATAATTTGTTTAATGATTTCAATGTTTGTTGGATGTAGTGTTAGTGAGCAGAAAACTAATTTAGCTAGTAGTAGTTCAAATGAAAATAGTGAGATAAATTCAAAAGAAGAAGATAAAAAGCAAGAAGAGAGAAGTAAGCAAACTTTATGGACTGTACTAGATAAAGATGGTAATGATAAAGAAATGATAACAAATGATAATAAGAATGTAGAACAAATAATAGATGTTATAGAAAAACATTGCTCGTTTGTAGATAATAGAGATTTTAATAAGTTAAATGTAGAAGATGAATATAATTTATATAGCGAAAACTTTATTAAAGGTTTAGAAAAGGGAAATTATAAAGAATCGGTAGATTCTATGTATAAAAATAATAAGCTAGCTTTAAAACATGAGAATTTAATATGGTATCGTAATTATTTTAATGAAGATATAACTACATGTAAGGTAACAGTTGAATCGGAATTTATTATTAATGAAGCAAATAAAGATTATCTTGATAAAAACCAGATGAACTTGGATGAAGTTTATCAAGAAAAAAGAACATATTACCTAGAAAAAGTAGAAAATCAGTGGAAGATTGTTAATATAGAAAAAAGTCCTTTAACAAAAAGAAGTAAAACTGCTTAAAAGATATTTATTAACCCTATAAAGTAGACAGTAAAAGTCTATTTTATAGGGTATTTTATTTAATATAATTGTTTAAAAATGACATAGATGATACTATAAAATTAGTAAAATAAAAATAGAGTAAACTTAAGGGGGAAATATGGCAAGATTTGAAACAAATACACAAACAGTAATAGAAATAAATCAAGATAAAATATACATAGATAAAAGTAGAGAAAAATCAATATTCAAATCAAAATCAAGAACAAAATCAATGTGCATAAAAGTATCAGCTATATCAGGGGTAGTACTTAGAGGGAATCTTCTATTAATATTTGGTTCAGGTCTACCATCACCAGAAAGTTATGAAGATATACCCTATTCATATCCAAACTGCATACAAGGCAGTGAAGAAGAATTAGAAAAAATATACAATTATTTAATAAGTATAATATAATTAAAAAAGACAGGTTTTTTACCTGTTTTTTTATTTTTTTGTATAAAATAACTTACTTAAAAAACATAATCATGTTAATATGAAATAGATATGAATTTATTGTAGAATTTTATAGAAATAAGTGGGAAATATGATATAATAAAAGTAAAATACGAAAATTAATTTAATTTATTAATAATAAGTTCGATAAAATACGTTTTCTCTGCATCGAAAAATACTATTTAACTAAAAAATAAGGGGATTTGTTATGATTAAGAAAAATGGAAGAAAGATAGCAGCAATTGCTATAGCAGCAACACTAGCAGGACAAAATTTACACGCTATATTTGCATTAGACAATGTTTTAAAAGAAGAACAGCCAGTAGTAGTTGAAAAAACAGATGAAAAAGAACCTACTGAAGATACTTCAAAAGAAAATACAGAGTCTACACCAGATGTAGAAAAAGAGCCTACTAAAGATACTACTGAGGAAGCAAAAAAAGAAGAAACTCCAAAAGAGGAAGTTTCAAAGGAAGAACCTAAAGGTGAAACAGTAGAAGCAACTGAAGAAAAAGCAAATACAAATAATAAAATAACTATATTACACACAAATGATATGCACGGAAGATTCCAAAGAAATGATAAAGTTATAGGATTAGATGTAGTAGCAGCTATAAAAAATCAAACTAAAAACTCAATATTAGTAGATGCAGGGGATACTACTCATGGATTACCTTTTGTTACTTTAAGTAAAGGTCAAGATGCGCTAGATTTATTAAATGCTACTGGATATGAATATATGGCACCAGGAAACCATGATTTTAACTACGGGTATGAGAGATTATTAGAATTATTCCAAAATGCAAAAGTAAAAAGTGGTAGCACTAAGCTTAGACCTTTAGCTGGAAACATAAAGAAAAACGGAGAGTCTTTATTTAAACCAAGTGCTATAAAAGTAATGAATGTAAATGGAAAAGAAATAAAGGTAGGATTCTTTGGTATGGCAACAGAAGAAACTAGCTATAAAACACATCCAAACAATGTTAAAGGGTTAGATTTTGAAGATCCAAGAATAACAGCTAAAGCAGAAGTTAAAAACTTAAAATCTCAAGGTGCAGATGTAATAATAGCTCTTGGACATATAGGTGTAGATGAATCAAGTGAGCCAACATCTGAAGATATAATAAGAGATGTAGATGGAATAGATGTATTTGTAGATGGGCATAGTCATACTGCTTTTAAAAATGGTAAAAAAGTAAACAATACTATGTTAGTAAGTACAGGGGAGTACTTAAGTAACTTAGGTAAAGTTGAAATAGAATTTGATGAAAATAATAAAGTGGTAGATGTAGATGCTTCACTTATAAATAAGTCACAAGCATCATCTGTAACACCAGACCCTGAAGTAGAATCTATGATGAAAAAAATTGAAGATGAGCAAAAAGCAGCTTTATCTGTTAAGGTTGGTAAAACAGAAACTCACTTAGAAGGATCAAGAGATAAAGTTAGATTTGGAGAAACAAACTTAGGTAACTTAATAACTGATGCTATGTTAAATGAAACTGGAGCAGATGTATCTTTAACTAATGGTGGAGGTATACGTTCAAGTATAGCTAAGGGTGATATAACAAAAGGAGATATAGTAAATGTATTACCTTTTGGAAACTTTATAGTAACTAAAAAACTTACTGGAGCTCAAATAAAAGAAGTTTTAGAGTTTGGTGTTGAAAATTACGGAGTTTCATTTGGCGGATTCCCACACGTTGGAGGAATGAAATACGTAGTAGATCCTAAACAACCAATAGGGAAAAGAATAGTTTCTTTAAAAGTAAATGGTAAAAATATAGATATGGATAAAACTTATACAGTAGCAACAAATGATTTTACAGCAGCAGGTGGGGACGATTATCCTGTATTTGCTAAATTACCTATAGTAAATGAATATAGTGCATTAAATGAAGCACTTGAAAACTATATAAAGAAATTAGGTACAGTTAATTACAAGGAATCAGAAGGTAGAATAACAACTGGTAAAAAAGCAGATTTTGAAGAAAGTGAATCTGTTAAGCCAGAAGAAGATAAAACAGAAGAAAACAAGCCACAAACTAATAAGCCAAACAACAACCAAGGAAATAACAATGACAAAACAGATAACCCAAAAACAGGAGATATTAGTTTAATGTCATACGTATTATTAGGTGGAGCTGCATTTGTAGGATTAAGATTTAGTAATATGAAATAAAAAGACAATAAATAAAGAGTTTTAGCCTTTAAAAATGCTAAAACTCTTTTTTATATGTTAAATATATTTATTTAATAAATTAATCATAAACTTACAAATTAATAATAAGAAATACTTTAACATATTAGTATATTAACAAGTGCATAATATATTTAATAATATTATGGAGGTTATTAAATGAAAAAGATATTTATTATAGTGGCTTCAATTATTTTAATATCCACAAATATTTCTTTTGCATATGCTCCAAGTTCCTCAACTGATGAATTTGTATCTGAATTAGAAATGATACAAAATGATTTAATGATGGCTACTAAAAGCTTGATGTGCATAGAGAATAAAAGTAAGGAAGAAATGGATATAATCAAGCAAAGTCTTGCAAATGATAGTTCTAAGATTAACTATTCTTTTGCTGCAATAAATAGGTTGTACAAAAATAACTCTGATACGCAATTAAGGAAAGAAATTTCTGCAATAAGTGAAGGATTATCATCATATTCTCTTGCAACAAATAGCCTTTTATTATATATAGATAATCCAAATGATACTAATCAACTTTTTGAAGCAGTTGGAGCGATACAAAATGGGAGACTTACATTAGAGTATTTGAAAAGTTTAAAGAAATAAGGCAGTCAAAACGATTTAAAGTAAAAATATTGATTGGTATAATGAATTTAACAAATTATTTATAAAATTCCAAATTAACAATTGCAAATACTTTAACATATTAGCTTACTAACAAGTGCATAATATATTTAATAATATTATGGAGGGTTTGAAATGAAAAAAATACTTATAACAATGCTTTCAATTATTTTTATATCAACAAGTATTTCCTTTGCATATGCTCAAAATCCTGATATCGAAAAATTTATATCTGATTTAGATTTGATAAAAAATGACTTGACGATACTTACTAAAAAGATAATGGATGTAGAACATAAAAGTAAGGAAGAAATTAATGAAATAAAAAAAGATATTGCTAGTAGTAGTTCTGAAATTAATTATGCTCTTGCTAGAGTAAGCAGTTTATACAAAAATGAAACTAATCCTTCATTAAGAAAAGAGTATTCGGCTATAAGCAATACATTGTCATCATATTCTTTTGCATTAGATAGTTTTTTATTGTATTTAGCTAATCCAGATGATATTAATCAATTTTTAGATGCAACTTATGAAATAAAAACAGGAAATAATTCTTTAAATGATATAAAAGAGTCACTTACTAGAAAGAAGTAAATTTACAATTAAATAATTTAAGATATATATAAAAGTTATCTCAAGGTAATTACCTTGAGATAACTTTTGTTTTTAGTCTATATAGTTATTATTTATTTATAAAAAATTAATTACTAAAATAATAAATGAAATACAACTTGTGTATATTTTATTAT
>NZ_HG529237.1 GCF_000499525.1 Faecalimicrobium dakarense
TAGTCCCTTGCATCTACCACAGCCAGTACCAGCTTTTGTAGCTGCTGAAACTTTCGCAACAGTATCAGCACCATTTTCAACAGCTTTTACAACTTCTTCAATAGATACATTCATACATCTACAAGCATTTTTTAAAACTTCCTCTATTTCTTTTTGGTGTTCATAATCTTCAATATTTATATCAGTCATTGACTTAATATCTTCAATAGTTCTAGCACTATTTGACATTGCATTTCTTACTTTAATATAATCATCAGTTATTAATTTCATATTTTCCTCCATTTAACGTTAATATTTATACAAAAATATTTTGCGTTAAAATATTTATAATATACATATAAAAGGATTTAAAAATTGATATTAATGAACATAAGTAGCCATAAAGCTAATATAAATAGGTAAGTAAGTATTGATTTTAAGCTTAAAGTGTTAGCTAAACCATCTGATTTAAAGTCAGAGAAAGTACCCCCTATAAATCTTACTAATATAAATATTAAAAAAATATTAGCAACTAATTTATAAAGACTAAAAGTTGTATTTGGAAAAAATGCTGAATCAATTGTATTTAATAGTACTATTGCAAATAAAATTCCCCAATTTTTATACTTTTCAGTAAATCTCAAAAAATCACCCCTTATATATAAAAATTATATATTAAATTACGTTTTTTAACAATAAAATACACAAACGCTATTGCATATAACCTTAGGGTAGCATTTAAAATTAATAAAATACTTATGTAAAGTGTGAAGTATTAAATTAAAACTATTAAGTATATATGATCTTAGATAACTTTTTAAATTACATCATTTAAAGGCACTTTGATTATTCAATATTCCTTAATAATTTATTTAAGTTTTATTATATAAAATCTAAAGAATCTATATATTTATCCGTATAAAAATAAGAAAAACTATTTTAAATTAAAATGAATTTTAGATTAAAATTATTTTTTTATAAAATCTAAAAATTAATAAATGAAATAATTAGAATATTTGAATTTATCATTTAAATAGAAAAAACAGTAAAATGGGGGGATGTATATGAAACAACTAAAGGCTAAAAATTTGAAAATAGGTAAAAAGCTAAGTATATCTTTTATTATTGTAATACTACTTGCAGCATTTGCAAATGGTAATGCGATGCATAATTTGAAAAAAGCAGGAGAGTTAGGACATGATTTATTTGAGGGACCTTACCAGTTAACTAATCAATCTATGGGGATTCGTAGGGATATAGTTTCTATTGACCAAAATCTTGTAACTGCATTTACTGCACAAAATCCTACAGATACAAGTTACAAAGAAACAATTTTAAAAAACTTTGATAGTATTAATGAAAGAATTAAAATAATTCGTGGAGTTGATATACCTCGTGAGAATACTTCTGAAGCTTCAAAATTAGTTGATGATATCGAAAATTCAGTGTCTGAATTAAGACAAGAGTATGAAAAGGTTTTTGCATTTATAGAAAAAGGAGATTATGAAACTGCTAAAGAAATGGTAGTAAAAGAAGATCAAGCATATTATAAAGCATATGGTAAGTCTGTAGACTATGCAATAGCTCTTTATGAAGATGCAGAAACTTTAGGTGTTAAATTTGATAAAGGAGTAAGTGAAGCTGTATCAAAATCTAAAATTATTTCTACAACTCTAAATATATCTAGTATGGTAGCAGGATTAATTATATGTATATATATTACAAAGAGCTTAAGAAAACCAATTGAAGAAATAGAAGTAGCTGCAAATAAAATGGCTATCGGTGATTATGATATTAATATTGATTATGAATCAAAAGATGAATTAGGTTCTTTATCAGATAGTATGCGTCAAATGAGTGAGACAACTAAGGAAATTATAAATGATACAGTTCGTGTTTTAGGAGAGGTTGCATCAGGTAATTTCAATGTTGAACCTGAAGTAGAATACATAGGAGTATTTAAAGAAATCGAAAAATCAGTAATTAGAATCACTAATGATTTAAGTGAAACAATGTCACAAATAAATGTAGCTTCAGATGAAGTTGGAGCTGCATCAGGACAAGTTGCAAGTGGATCACAAATGTTAGCACAAGGTGCTACTGAACAAGCAAGTGCAATTCAAGAATTATCTGCAACTATTATAGAAATATCTGATAAAATTAAAGATACTGCAAAAAATGCTAAAGAAGCTAATGTTTTAACTATGAATGCAGGTAATGAAGTTGAAAATGGTAATGGGCAAATGAAAGAAATGGTTAAATCTATGGAAGAGATAACTATAACTTCTAATGAAATCGGTAGAATTATAAAAACAATAGATGATATAGCATTCCAAACAAATATATTAGCTTTAAATGCAGCGGTTGAAGCAGCACGTGCAGGGGAAGCTGGTAAAGGATTTGCCGTTGTTGCTGACGAGGTAAGAAACCTTGCTGCTAAATCAGCAGAAGCCGCAAAAAATACAGCAACTCTTATTGAAAACTCAATAGAAGCAGTTGGTAAAGGAAGTAAGATTGTAGATGAAACAGCTGAGTCACTTAAAAAGATAGTTGATACAATGTATCAAAGTATTGTATTAGTTGAAGATATAGCTAAGGCATCTGAAGAACAATCTGTTGCAATTAACCATGTTACATTAGGAGTAGAACAAATTTCAGAGGTAGTACAAAATAACTCTGCAACGTCAGAAGAAAGTGCTGCTGCTAGTGAAGAACTAAGTGGACAAGCACAAATGCTAAAGTCTCTTGTTGAGAACTTTAAATTAAAAGAGATATATAGTTCTCGTAAAAATATAAACTTTAATGATGAAGATGATTACTTTGCTATGAATAAATTTTAATAATATATATATAGGATTTAAAAGATAGTAATAAGAGGTTTGGATTGTTATATATAGATATGGACTCAGAAACAATTGAAACTAATTTAATTAAAAATGCCAGAGATAACAAAGAATTAGAAGATGGGAAGTTTCACATAGGTCTAATTAACTTTGTTGATAATTTAGATG
>NZ_HG529238.1 GCF_000499525.1 Faecalimicrobium dakarense
AGATAGTTTAAATATAAAACTATCTACTTTTTTATTATTTTATTTTACCAAATTTATTAAATGGATATGCTCTTAAAGCAACTTCTCCAATTACATTATCCAAAGGAACTGTTCCTATTTCTGAATTTCTGCTATCACCACTCTTTGGCCTATTATCTCCCATAGTAAATACATGATTGTTAGGAACTACAATATCAATATCACCATCTGTATATACATCATTTAGATAATCTTCAATTAAGTACTTACCATTTATGTATACTTCATTATTTTTTATAAGGATATGTTCTCCAGGTAAAGCAATTACCCTTTTAACTAAGTTTTTTTTATGGTTAGTTTTATCATCAATTAAATCTGATTTAAATACTAAAATATCCCCTCTAGTTGGAATTCCTTTTTTGTAAGCTAATTTATTTATTAATAGATAATCGTTATCTTCTAATGTAGGATACATAGATTGTCCACTAACTATAGTTGGTTGTACCAATAATGTTATTCCTATTGCAATAACCAACGATGCACATATGGTTTTAAACCATTCAAATATTTCATTTTTGTTTTTTTATTCAAAATAATTATCCCCCTTGCATTTATATGTAGAATATAAAATATTAAAATTAATCGACTAGTATACTTATTCAACATACCTAATTTTTACACTTAATTATGGTGTAATGATATATTTACAGTATAACTTATATTAAATAGTAAATATATTATAAACTGAAATATTTAATGTAGTTTTTTATAAAAGACTATTATTAATGCTACAATATACATAAGAAAAATATAATCAAATAAAATTAAAGTATGGGGGGAGTAATTAATGAATGATATTATAAAAAAATCTAAAAACATTACATTAAGACGTACTAAAAATACAGATTTAGAATTTGTTATAAGTTTAGAAAGAGAACAGTATAATGCTCAGTATATAGGTCAGTGGAGTAAAGAAAGTCATATAAATTCTTTAACAGAAAAAGATATATTACATTTAATAGTTGAAGACTCAAATACAAACAAACCCATTGGATATATAATTATGGCAGGAATTGAAAATAGAGATAATAATATTGAATTTAGACGATTTGTTATAAATAATAAAGGTAAAGGATTTGGAAGAGAAACATTAAAACTAATAAAAGAGGTATCTTTTAAGCAATTAGATGCACATAGACTTTGGCTTGATGTAAGATGTAAAAATACTATAGCCCAAAATCTTTATAAGTCAGAAGGATTTAAAGAAGAAGGTACTTTAAGAGAATGTGTGCTTTATAATGGAAGTTATGAGTCTATAATCATAATGTCTATATTAGAACATGAATATAAAAATAACTAAAATAAGTAATAATAACCCCAGTAAAGCTTTTAAAGTTTCACTGGGGTTATTATTTATAAAAGCTATTAATTTATATGATAGCAGTTTTATATATTTACATATAAAAATTTTTATAAAATACAGAATAAGTGATTTTATATTAACCTTAACTAAAACCTTACTTTTCTTATTGGCTTTTTATATCTACGGTTAGATTTTCTTAATACATTAGTAAGATAGTCTAGTTGCTCTAAGAAAATATTAGCTTCATCTATAGTATTATAAAGTCCAAAGCTTGCTCTTACCATTCCATCGTTAAATGATCCTGATACTACATCTCTATATCCGTCACAGTCGCTAACACCTAATAGTCTATATACATAAGGATGAGCGCAAAACTTACCAGCCCTTAGAGATATTCCTTTTTCAGTTGCCATGTTTAAAGCAACAGCTTCGTAGTTCATATCTTTAATATTAAAAGTAATTACACCTAATCTATCATCCATATAGTCCGTATCTCCATATAAAATTATATTATTCATACACTTCATAGAATTTATAATATATTCTTTTATATCTCTTTCATGATTTTTTATATTTTTAAATCCAATATTTTGTAGTTCTTCTAAAGCTTTTGCCATAGCAATTACACCAAAAAAGTTTTGAGTTCCAGCTTCAAATCTCTCCGGGATTGGTGACCATATAACACTTTCATCAAATACACCAGCAACACATCCACCGCCAGATAAAAATGGATCTGAGCCCTTTAGATGCTCTTTTAGACCAACTATTGCACCGCTACCAAAAGGAGCATAAGCTTTATGAGCAGAAAATGTTATGAAATCTATCATTTCATCTTTGTCACATCCTCTCATATTAACTTTTTCATGTGCTACTAATTGAGCACCATCAACTATTATTAAGGCATTGTATTTATGTGCAAGTTTAGCTATATCATGTATTGGAGTTAAGTATCCTGTTACGTTTGATGCACCTGTCACAGTTACAACTTTTATTTTACCATTTGCCTTTATAAGCTCTTGTTCTATGTCGTCTATATTTATTCTGCCTAAATCATCAACATCTACATGTACAACTTTACCTGCTTTTCTAAAAGGCAAATCATTAGCATGATGTTCCATTCTAGTTGTAAGAATCATATCATCTTTATTTTTTATAAGTGCATTGGCTAGTATATTTAGCCCTTCTGTATCTGACTTTGTATATATTACAGTATGGCTATTACATCCTTTTAGACCAAAAAAATTAAGTATTATTTCTCTAGACCTTTCAAACATTGTAGTACAGTATTCACCTTTAGGACCTACCCCTCTAGCTATTGGTCCGTAGTTTTTTATATTATCTTGAATTAGCTTTGTGACACTTTTTAAAGGAGGTGTCGTAGCTCCGTTATCAAAGTTGATAGGAGTTACTTTTTCTCCGTTTGCTAGTTTTACTTTATCATCTATCCCATCATACAAATATCTATAGTCCATATTATCGCCTCCTATTATTCATGGTATGGTAATTTTTTCACGATGTTCCGGATTAAGGTTAAATAAATTAGAAATCAAATGATTTATTTAATAAATGGATAGAATTTATTGCTAAAATATGGTAATGTTATCCTAAGGAAATATATATACAAAAGGGGAGAAGGACTTGAAAAAACTTGAGCTAAAACAAGTATTATTAATATTATTAACACCAGTTTTAGTACTAACATCAGGATGTGAAAATTCAGCATCAGTAGAAAAGGCAAGTTCATTGAAAGAGGGATATTTTAAAATTGCAAAACATTTAGATGATAAAGAAGAAGTAAACAAAGATTATATAGAAAGTTTACTATCAGGCTTTAAATATGAAAAGGGAGACGAATTAAAAATGGGGGGAGACTCCTCAGATATTAAAATGACTCAACGGCAATACATATTTAAAGATGATAAAGAAGAATTAATTATAACTCATACTATATATAATGGATATGAAAGTATGTCTCCAGTATATATTTTTAGCGATGAAGATATTAACATAAACTTATCATATACTCCAAAAGCAAATAAAGAATTAGTAGGCGAAAAGGAAGAAGCTAAGCCAAAATTATTTGTAGGCATATCTTTACCAAACAATACTAAATACCAAGAAATATGCAAATTACTAAATGATAATTACACAGACTATGAATCTTATTATCAAAATATTGCTAATAAATTTGCATCTGAAAATAATATGGACATTAAAGAATTAAAAGATATTATAGATAAAAAGCCATATCAAAGTGAAATTAAAAAGATTAAATTAGGTAAAAGCACAGAAGAAGAATCCATTAGTTATACGTTTAAAAATGATACAGAAAGTATATGTGTACAATTTTTAAAAGATAGTAATAAGATGTATGAGCTATCATATATGAATTTAGATGAATTTGGGAATAACATAGTTAAAACTGTTAGAGACAATAAAACACTACATGAAGGTGAATTTCATATGGATATAACAAATTCTAGTAGTAAATTAGATAAACAAATCGAAATTATAAATAAAATTGATAAATATATAAATTAAAAAATCCCCTATAGAGTAGATATGAAAAAAGTCTATCCTATAGGGGATTTTTATGTTTAAATACAAATTAATTTCATTCTTATATGAAATATATAGGCATATATATTTATTAATAATTAAAAGGAGGTTTTGTATTATGGATTGGGCAAATTTAGGTTTTAAATACACAAAGACAGACTTTAGATATATTTCAGTATGGAAAGATGGTGAGTGGGATGAAGGGATATTAACAGAGGATAATAGATTATCAATAAGTGAAGGATCTACTGCTATACATTATGGACAGCAATGTTTTGAAGGTTTAAAGGCGTATAGAACAAAATCCGGAGATATACAGTTATTTAGACCAGATGAGAATAGTAAAAGATTAAATGATAGTTGTGACAGATTATTGATGCCACAAATATCATCTGATAAATTTATAGATGCATGTAAACAGGTTATTAAAGCTAATGAAAGATTTGTTCCACCATATGGAAGTAATGCATCACTATATTTAAGACCATTTGTAATAGGAGTAGGAGATAATATAGGTGTGAAGGCAGCGCAGGAATATATATTCTGTGTATTTTGCGTACCAGTAGGAGCTTATTTTAAAGGTGATATATCACCTGTTAATTTTATAGTATCAGATTATGATAGAGCTGCTTCTAAAGGTACAGGAAGCGTTAAAGTAGGGGGAAATTATGCTTGTAGCTTTTATCCTAATAAATTAGCTAAGGATAGAGGATTTGCAGATTGTATATATTTAGATCCTCAAACACACTCTAAAATAGAAGAAGTAGGTGCAGCAAACTTTTATGCAATAACAAAAGAAAATGTATTTATAACACCAAAATCAGAATCAATATTGCCAAGTATAACTAAAAAATCATTAATATACATAGCTCAAAATCATCTAAATATGAAAGTTGAAGAAAGAGATATATTTATAGATGAGCTAAGTGAACTTAAAGAGGCTGGAGCTTGTGGTACAGCAGCGGTTATAACTCCTATAGGTATGATAGAAGATGAGGGGAAACAATATACTTTCAATGGCGGAGAAGAAGCTGGAGAAATAACTAAAAAATTATATAAGATTCTTACAGAAATTCAGTTTGGAGATAGAGAAGCTCCAGAAGGTTGGATTTTTAAAGCCTAATTAAAGTAAAATTGAAAAATTATTAAATAAAATTTACCCTGTAGAGTATACACATAAAAAGTCTATTCTAGAGGGTATTTTTATGTATAGTTAAAATTAAGTGATATCTAGTTTTTAAATAAGATTTCTAACTTTTTAATTATAATATATAAATTATAATTAAATATTTAAAAAATAATATATATAATTTTTATTTTATTATTTACTATGCATACATTTAGTAATACAATTATAGAAATTTTCAAAAAAAAGGGTGATGATTTTATGTATTATGGAGAGAAAGTAGTTTTAAGAGCTTATAGAGAAGACGATATAGATATAGCTCTAAAACTTGTTAATGATAAAGAGTTAAAGAAATTTTTAGTTAACTTTATTCCTTTTCCAATGAGTAAGTGGGAAGAAGAAGAGTGGATAAAATCACAGAAATCAAATAAAGAAGGTACGTACAACTTTGCGATAGAGGATATTGAAACCAATAAATATATAGGTGGATGCGGAATTAACAGTGTAGACTGGCTAACTAGAGTTGCAGTTGTTGGCATAATGATCGGAGATAAAGACTATTGGGGCAAGGGGTATGGAACAGATGCCATGAAGGTATTAATTGACTTTATATTTAATGATATGAATATTAATAAAATAAGACTTTCAGTTTTTTCATTTAATGAAAGAGCAATAAAAAGCTATGAAAAGTGTGGATTTGAAGTTGAAGGAGTTCTTAAAAATGAGATTTTCAAAGATGGAAAATACTATGACGAAATAATAATGTCTAAATTTAAATAATTATATATTATATCCTAGGAGGGATTATGAAAAAAATTATTTACCCATTTGTTTGTCTTATTATTTTAATAGCAATAAATATTATTGCATCTAAAATTTTTAATGTTGAATTCTTAGAAATGTCATTTCCAACAGGTTTAATGTCATCTATTTTTATAGTATTTTTTTCTAGTGAAGGGGGGCCCGGTACTGGTATGGCAGATTTGCCAGTAAAACATTTACTTGAAAGTGAAACTCGTAGAAATCCTAATTTCTTCGAGTTTTATATAAATACTCCTCTTATAGTATCTATATTTTATACAATAATAGCTGCTATATTAAGTATAATTGCTTATTGGAAGTACTTTTAAGATGATAATAAATTAAAAAATAGAAAGTAAAGCAGACGGAAAATTCTTTCTGCTTTTTTGAGCAACGGACGAAGTCGTTGGCGACATGAAGTGTAGCGCCCACGCAGTGGCTTAAGCGAAGCGAATTTTTCATTTATATTTTAAAGTTAAAAGGGGAGAAAAATATGAAATTTAATATAATAGGTAGTGGTGGATGTGCAGCACTTCCTAAACCATTATGTAAGTGTAAAATTTGTAATGAAGCAAGAGAGAAGGGGCATCCTTATTCTAGATTTGGATGTAGCTTATTTTTAGAAGATATAAATTTATTAGTTGATACTCCAGAAGATATAGTTCATGCAATTAATTTTTCTAATATTTCTAAAATAAATACTGTTTTATTTAGCCATATAGACCCAGACCATACACTTGGTATGAGAGTATTTGAGCATATGCGTCTTAATTGGTTGGATGTTTCAGAAGGAAAAGAATGTACAAATCCAATAAATGTGCTAGCTATGGAACATGTTATGTATGATTTAAATTCTATTAAATCAAAATTGGGTTCTTATTTAGATTATTACGAAAATACTAGAAAGTTAATTAAAAGAAGTGTAGTAAAAGACGCTACATATATAGATGATATAAAGATAACATTTGTAAAAGCTAATTTTGCAACAGTGTTTGTATTTGAAAAGGATAATAAAAAAGTTATATACGCACCTTGTGATGTTAAGCCATTTCCTAATAATGATATTTTTAAAGATTCTAATGTTTTGATAATAGGAAACACTATTGTAGGTGATGTTCTTAAAGGTGGATATATTTTAAAGGATGATAATAAACTTAGAGATGAATTATTTACAATGGATGAAATTGTAAATTTAAAAAATAAATATAATATTAAAGAAGTTATTATAACTCATTTAGAAGAAGATTGGGGAAAATCTTATGATGATTACTTAAATCTTGAAAATAAATATAATGGTATTAAATTTGCATATGACAAAATGACAATTGAAGTATAAAAGTTTAATATTAAATTCTTTAAGCTAAAAGGCACCTAATTTTTATAGGTGCTTAAAATTTTCTATTATTTATAGATTTTCGTTTATATATACTTTAAAATCATTTATAATTTCTTCATTTCTAGCATAAAGTGTCCATTGACCTATTTTTACAGACCTTAGTAGACCTGTTTTTTCTAAAACTGATAGATGCTCAGATACTGTTGATTGAGACTGACCTGCCTTTTTATATATATATCCTACACATACAAAATTTGATGAATCGGGATCATCATTATGAGGTTGCCAACCAAATTGTTCAAAATTTGATTTAGGGTCTTTTAGCCATTGTAATATATTAAATCTTGTTTTATTAGATAATGCTTTTATTGTTTTTAAATAGTCCATTACTACACGCTCTTTCTTTATTTTATCAATATTTATTATTCTTATATATATTTTAAAATATGTCAATATTATTTAATATTAAAATAATATTTAAACTTATTAGTAAGGGGGTATAAGCTTATTAAAAAAATATATTAATCGTAAAATACCGATAAATATTATAAAATCTATTGCAAAATAAATTAAGTCTATGGTAATATAAAAACATTAATCGGAAAAAAACGATTAATATAATATTTTAATTAAATTTGATTAATAGGAGTAATTAATATGAATAGAAATGAAGTAATAAATATTTTAAATTTTAGACATGCTTGTAAGGAATTTAATCCAGCTAAAAAAATAAGCGCAGAAGATTTAAATGTAATTTTAGAAGGTGGAAGACTTGCTCCGAGTTCTATGGGAATAGAACCATGGAAGTTTTTAGTTATAGAAAGTGAAGAGCTAAAAAAAGAATTAAGTGCAGCAAGCTTTGCAGGGGCAAAACAAATCGATACATGTAGCCACTTTGTAATATACTTAACTAGAACTCCAAAGGAAATAAAATATGATTCT
>NZ_HG529239.1 GCF_000499525.1 Faecalimicrobium dakarense
TATACTTAACTAGAACTCCAAAGGAAATAAAATATGATTCTGATTATATAGATTATATATTAAAAGATGTTCAACATCTTCCTGAAGAATATGTATCTATGATTAAAGGATTTATGAAAAATATTGAAGAATCTACTTTTGAAAACGAAAAAGAAATGCAAAATTATGCTAATGAGCAAACATATATAGCTTTATCAAGTATGATGATGAGTGCTGCTATGCTTAATATAGATTCTTGTGCTATAGGTGGAATAGATAAAAACGCCGTTGAAAAAATACTTGTGAATAAAGGTCTATTAGATACAGATAAATTCCAGATAACAGTAAGCTGTGCTTTTGGATATAGAGTAAACGAACCAAAGACTAAGTTAAGACAACCAATAGAAGAGGTAGTTACTTTAGTTAAATAATATAAAAGGAGTAGTTATATTAGAAAAAATAATATTACTACTCCTTTTATATTTTGAAATGAAATTATTTTATATTGTAATATATTGAACATCTGAAAAAATAAGCTTACAATTATATAAAAGAGAAATGGGGGGAATATGAGAGCATTAAAATCAATATATAAAAATGAATGTCAAATTAAAGAAATATCAATACTAAAAGCATTTATAATTATGGCTATATATTTGGTAGTATATATGTTAACAACCTATGTATCAACATTTATAGTATCGTCTGGAATGACTTTAATAAATGAAGATATATCATTTGGACCAGTTATGATAGTAGTAGGTATTATAACTACGGTATCAAGTATTATTGTTGTATCTATTGCAGGGCGTATGTCTATAAAAAAAGATGCTGAAGAAATAATTAGCAATAAGATTTCAATTACAAAGAAGGAATTTCTTTATGTATTTTTAATTATAGTTGGATTCATATTAATTAGAGAAGTTTTCTTACTTGATATACTATCGCAATTTGAAGGACCTATAAGCGAGAATGATATAGATTTTATTTTAAATAATTTAAGTACAATAGAGATTGGTATTGTTGGATTAGTATTTTTTATACAGACAGTTATTATAGCACCTATACTTGAAGAATTCCTTTTTAGGAGAGTAATTTTAAATGGATTATTAAGTAAATATAAAAATAATTATAAAAAAGCAATAATAATCTCAGCATTAATATTTGGAATTGCTCATTTAAACATACCTCAAGGAATTAATGCATTTATTCTAGGTATAATTTTAGGTGGAATTTATTACTATACTGGTTATATGAAATTATCTATTTTTGCACACTTTATAAATAATTTTTTATTTTTACCTACTCCAGAGACCTTTTTATTTAAATGGATTTATGCAGTATTAGGAATATATTTATTAATAAAAGGTGTAAAATATTTAAAATACAATAAAATTAATAGTTTAAGGGATAATGACTATAATATTAATTCATGATTTTATTTTAAAATATTAATATTTTCCAGATTTAATAATGAATATCTATGGTATAATTTACATACAAAAATTTAAGTATTATTTAAGAATAATATAATGATAAATTAAACTTAGTAAGTTAATATATAATCATTAAATCATTAAGGAGAATGAGTATGAGATTAATTAAAAAGATAGTCATAACACTTTTAGTATCATTAGTTATTATAAATATTGCAGGTCACAAGTTTAGTGAGTCTAATGATAAAGGGATAGGAAAAGTAGTAAATGGAATAAATGAGTTTATAGATACAGGTGTAAAAAGCACTTTAAATGAAATTAAAGATACAGAAGTTGCAAAAAAAGTAACTGGATATGTAGAAAATGTAGTCGATAAAATAAAAGAAATTGATATAGAAAATACTATAAACGATATTAAAGATGCAACAGTAGTTAAAGAAGTAAGTGAATATATTAGTGGTTTAGAAATAGGCAAAAAAATAAATGAACTTACAGGAATGGATATAGTAAATACAGATAATTAAATATGTACAAGCAAAAACACCTGATTTTAAATCAGGTGTTTTATTACTATAATCTAATATATCTAAATAGAATATATACAGAAATAAAGGTGTCATAACTTAACAGTAATGACACCTTTTTTATAACGTTCATGAAAATATATACTTTAGTGGACAGATGATAAACTATAAATTCTGCTAAAATTAAATCAACAATAGTTATATATTACGAAGCAAATATTATTTATATAACATATAGATAAATATGAATTTGAATTAAAAATTATTTATATTTTATTATACAGGGAGGTTATATGAAGATAATTGTAATATATAAATCAAAAACTGGCTTTACCAAAAGGTATGCAGAGTGGACTTAATTACGAAAAAATGGGAATCAAAGATCGTATGATTATGAAAACACTCGCTCAAATATTAAGTAGAAAAAACGATAAAAGTTCAGATGAAGCTGGATGCGAGCAAGCTATTAGAAGTTCCTACGATATTTCTTCTCGAGAATATATCACACCCTTGGTTCAATTTATGCAATTACAAGCAAAGGTATAAATTTATAAGAAATAGCTATTAAAATACTAGAGATATATATAGTAAAAATACCATTAAAATCTATATAAATAGATTTTAATGGTATTATTTTTATTCTAAATATAAACTTAGTCTCTAATATGAAATTTTAAGAATACATATATATTTTAGTGCTAGATTTATATAGATTAATCCAGTTCGGAAAAATATTTTATATAATTTGGTACAATAAAATTAATAGTTTAAAAGAGGAGGGAATGTAAATGTCAATTTTAGGCATATTAACAGCTATTTGGTTTTTAAATCGTGGTAATAAATTAAAGCAAACTAAGAATATAGAAAAATATGTATGGGGAAATCCTAAAAGAATCAAAGATAAAGATGGGTATATAAATTTCTATTCTAAAGTATATTTTGTTCAAGGTGTACTTTTAATTGCTTGTGAAGTATTTTTTATATTAGATGACTATTATTTTAATCTGCCGATGAAGACATTGACAATATTATTTTGTATAGTTTTTACATTAATCCTTATAGAATCAGTTGTAATTGAGAAAAAGGGTAAAAAATTTACTTACTAAAAAATATAAAATGGTGTACTTGAAAAACACATTTAAAGACTTCTAATATTAAAAATGAGCGTTAAAATTAATGCTCATTTTATTATGCTCAAAAGTGAGATTTTAGGATTTGTTATTTTCATAAAACAGTTCTTAGAATTGATTATAAAAAGAGATAAAATAGTTACAACGAATGTAAAAACATTTGTTATAATTATATATGTTATATAAGTAAGTATCTAAAATAGTATTGAAAGGATTAGAATAACAAACAGGACTTATATCATATTGAAGATTGTTTTTAAGAAATAAAAGACATAGTTTAAAATAAAAATGACAACAGAAGTAACTCCAGAAGATAGGGGAGTAGAAGTATAATTTAATGGTGATGAAATAGTAATCAAAAAGAAAAGATAGGAAATAAATACTCATGAAAAAAATAGTAAAAATATTATTTTCTTATATAAAAGAAATATATAAATCAGAAAAAGAATCTAAAAAAATTTATAAAGAATACAATAGAGTTCAAAAAGAGATTAATAAAAAATATATACAATCTAAAGACAATGATAATATAGATTATTTTAAACTTGGTGTAATGACCACTGTAATTAATCATAATAAAAATAATAATGGTAAGGGATATTAATGTATAGATAAATTAACACTATATAAAAACATCCTGTACTAATAAACTAAACCCGTTATGTGGGATGATATAAAACAACCTAATTAGAGAGGGTCAAAAAGTCATTACAATCAATTTAAAGTGAAAATAATAAAATTAAGGATAAATAATCCTTAAAATAGAAAATAGATGCTTATTGGCTAATAAAATAAAGAAAGGTCAAACTTAATGAAATTAAGTTTGCCCTTTCTTTGTTTATAGAAGTATTAAACGTATTGAAAATACTGTATTTATCTGAACTATATCCTAAACGTAAATTTAGCGGATAGTTGATAATTTTAATATATTAAATAATAGAACAAAAAGGTATTTTACATTAGAATTAATATAAACTTCTTACCACCCAAAATATTCTCCCCAGTAGAATGGTCCATATTTTGATAGAACCCAATTTTCTAACGGTGTTTGTGTTGGCTCTTCAAATGGAGGATTGGTAATAGTATAGAAAGTTTGATTTCTTTTAAGATCCATCGGAGTTTTATTTGGATCTGGTGATAATTTAAGAGTTACAGCGCTTTTAGGATAACCGCTTCTTAAAACAGCAAATCTTAAAGCACCAATAGGTGTTGCAAAAAAGTATACAATTATGCCAACAATTATAACTACAGGTATAATATATTTAAGTTTATTTTTCAAAGCTTTTTCCTTTCTTATCTTTTACTACAATTATGTAGATATATTTATAGTTTTTGATATTCTTCTTTTATTGTTAAATATGTAAAAAATAGTACATTAATTTTATTTGATACAGAGAACTCTATAAGATATAAATTCTCCATTAGGGTAATAGATTCCACTAACATTTACATCTCTTCTATTTTTTGAGTGAGCGCTTACTCTCACATAAGGGTAACTAGATGTCTTACTTGTCACAACAACAGAATGCCTCCAAATACCAGACTTATTTTTATATTGAATTATATCTCCAAGTCTTGCGTACTTGTAATTATCTTTTTCAGTAGCATACCCTTTGTTTATTAGCCAATTTCTCAATTCTATAACGCGTATCCAAGCATTAGAATAATGATACCATGTTTTGTCAGTTGGCATACCTCCTCTAAATAGTGTCCAAGATGCAAAATTCGTGCAATCAGCCTCATATTTATTATCTCGTTCGCCATCAGGATTTGCATATTTCTTAGCCCATGCAGCACCTTTTTCTCCATCATAACCAGAATTACGATAAACACTTCTAGCAACTCTATTACTACTAAAATTTTGTGAATATGAATTACTTTTTTCAGATATTAAAATTTTGTTCATATCATTAGTTTTATTTTCTAAGTTTTTAATTCTTTCTTTCATATAATTTTTATAATTATCATCTGAACTAATAGATTTATCTAATTTATTTAAATCATTATCTGCATCAAAAATATCTTTTTCAACTAGCATTTTACCATTATAGTTTTTAAGATGAACTATATGGTTTTCTTCTGAATAACTTGCATCTTCAGAATCTACATAATTGAAATTTGCTTTAGTAACAACATTTACTTTTATAGAATCATTATCTTTAGAAACAACATCCATATCTAATTCTAAATTGTAATTACTAATTTGTTCACCTAGCTGTTCTCCATAAGTAGATAAAAATTGCGAATTTAAATTATCTTCTTGTTGTAATAAGCTATTTGGTAAAATATATTGATTTTCTGTATTTTTTAAAGTTTTTCTAACATTAAATGAATTAGAAAAATAATTTAGTAATACATCTTTTAAATCATTATTTTCTAATGGTTGAGCATTTACGCTCGTTAGTGTAAGTAAAAATACTGTTAGCACAGCAAAAGTACTTTTTAAAATTTTTTTATCATTTCGAACCCCCCACATAAAAAGTTAAATATATTTTTCAATCGAGAACTAATATAGCATATGAATCTTTAAATATGTAAAAAGTGGATTGAAATGTATTATTTTGGGATTAAAGCATAAAAAATCAAATAATTTACTGAAAATACAGTTAAAATGTAAAAATGAAAATTAATAAAGCCTAGAATTTTTTATTTAAAGATATCTATTAAAAAAGCCATTAAAATCCAAATAAATGAATTTTAATGGTTTTAACTTTATTCGAAATACATAACTAGTCCCTAAAGTGAAATTTTGAGACTTGTTGTTTCAAATTTAGGTTTAGGGAATGCGTTAAATAAATTATCTGTTTTAGTGGTTAATTTTATATGGCAAGTTAGCTTGACATATAAAAACTCCTTTATTATAATCAATGTAAAGTTTACTTTCCGTCAATTGTAATAAAGGAGTTTTTAATATATGAAAAATCGATTAGAAGAAATAAGAAAACAGCATAAAGTAACTCAAGAAGAATTAGCTAATTCTTTAGAAGTCTCTAGACAAACAATAGGGTCATTAGAGAATGGAAGATATAATCCATCTATAATACTAGCATTTAAGATTGCACACTACTTCAATATGTCAATTGAAGAAATATTTATTTATGAGGAGGGGATCAATAATGAAATATGAAAAAATGATAAGTAAAAAGACGAATTTATTGTTACTTTTATTGGGGATATTTTTATTTTTAATAGGTCTATATTTAATTTATTTTGTAGATGGTGGAGATGAATTTTCAAGATTGTTAACTTTAATTATTGCTCTAGGTGGTGGATTGATTGGAGGATCTACTGCAAGATGGTATAGAATTAAGCGTATTGAAAAAATACCTAATAAATCTAAAGAAATAGAAATAGAGTATAATGATGAAAGAAATACTTTAATAAGATATAAAGCAAAGTCGATATCAGGTGAAATTACTAACTGGATTTTTGTAGTAGTTGCATATGTTTGTATAGTAAAAAATTATCCTTTATGGTTGATATACTTAATACTTGGAATAGTAGTATCAAAATATATATTTGAAATTATATTTATAAAAAAATATAATAAAGAACTGTAAAATAAAAAATATTGTAAAAAAACAGTGTTTTTTTACAATTATAAGATATACTATTCTCTAAAAACACATTTAAAGATATCTAGTAAAAATGCCCTTAAAATCTATTTATTTGGATTATAAGGGCATAAACTTTATTGTAAATAATAAAAAATTTAGAGAAGTATTCTTACTAAATTATAATAATACTTTTTCAAATGCTATTCTTTTACTGTTGTCTTCTAAATAGATTATTCCACAATACTTAAATTCATTTTTCTTAAGAAGTTTTTGCATTGATAAATTATCTTCGTGTGTGTCAACTTTTATGCTATATGTATTATTTTGTAGACAAAGGCTTTCTATATTTTTAATAATTTGAGATGATAGTCCAAGTCCTTTATAATTATTATCAACTGCTACTCTGTGAATTGTTGCATATTCTTTATTACTTAGCCACTCACCATCACAAATTGAATCATATGATTTTTCGCCTTTGAAAGTAATCATTGAAGTTGCGACAACACATCCATCTTTCTCTAGTACATAACTTTCTTCATTTTTAATGTCATCATTTATAGTATTTTTATTTGGATAACCATTTTGCCATTGGTCAACTCCTTGTTCTTTAAAATACTCTTGTGCTTGATTAATAATTTTCATTATGCTATCTATATCTTTTTTAACTGATTTTCTAAATCTCATCTTTACTCTCCTCTTTACTTATACACTTATTAATAAATAAAAAACATTGCTTTAAATTTTTGTGGTTTAAGTTTTTAACATCAAATTTAAATGATTTATAAGTAAACTGAACGCAGTATCCTACGCCAATTACGGTTACTAATGTACCAATACCAACTGTTCCTCCCAATAGCCACCCAATGGCTAAAGCACTACCTTCTATAAAAAATCTTATTAAACTTATTGGCTTAGATGTAAGCTTTACTAAAGCTACCATTAATCCATCCCTTGGACCACATCCCATCTCACATCCTATATATAAATAACTTCCTAAAGCATTTACGAACATACTTCCTATCATTAGCAATACACCTGTAAATAAATTAATACTAGTTGGGATTATATCTAGATATATTATTAGATCTATAAAACATCCAATTATCGTCATATTAGCTAAAGTACCTAATCCAACTTTTAATCCTAGGATACTAGCAACTATTACAATTAATATTCCAACAAAAATACTGGCTTGACCGATTGTAATATTAACTATATTCGCCAATCCTTGATGAAACACATCCCATGGACTTAGACCTAAGTTTGAGTTTATTGCTATTACAGTGGAGCAGGCACATAAGAAAAATCCTGATAACATTCTAATTAAAATAATTGATATATTTTTCATAAACGCACCCTTTACAAAGTATTATCTGTATCTAACCAGTATTTTTCCATATAAATTCTCCTTAACAAAAATAATTGAAAGTTCAACTAATATTATTGTAAATTAAAATAATTGAAAGCTCAACTAATAGTTCGATCGAACTAGTTATTAAAAACATATTAAAATAATTTTCATTTAACTATGCTCTAAAGTGAAATTTAACTACAAATAATATATAGTTTATTTTAAGGATTGATATATGGAGGTTTTTAATGAAAATTGAGTTCGCAACTGAAAAAGAATATGAATATATTTTAAGAAACGATAAACATATTTCAAAGGATTTAATAAAAAATAAAATTAAAGAAAAAGAAATTTACTTAGTAAAACAAGAAAATGAAATTATAGGATGGTTAAGGTTTGGTTATTTCTGGGATAATACTCCATTTTTAAATATGATTTTTATTGATGAAGAGTATAGAGGTAGAAATATTGGTAAAGAACTAGTTATATTTTGGGAAAATTTAATGAAAAGCAAAGGTTATAAAATGGTTATGACATCAACTTTATCTAATGAAAATGCTCAACATTTTTACAGAAAACTATTATATAAAGACTCTGGAAGTTTGTTATTAGAAAATGAACCTTTAGAAATAATATTTACAAAACAAATATCCTAACTAATCCTAAGATTTAAATTTTAGATATAGTTGATTAGTATATAATAAAAATACGAAATCCAAAGGTGAGGGAGTGTATTAAGTGGAGATAACAAAAATAGATGATATCTATATTTAGAATTTAATTAGTTCTTAAAAAGATTTTTAATATTAAAAAAGGAGCGTTAATAATCAACGCTCCTTTAACTATATTCTAAAGTGAAATTTAAGATATAGTTTATTTACTTTCTAATTCAAATATAGTTACATCACCCATTAGAATTACTTCACCATCATTTACTACAATTCCACCTTCATCTTTCATCGCATATATTTTATGCTTTTTTTCAGCTAAAACCTTATGTATTGAGTTCATTTGTATTTCTGTTTCTTCAAAGTGAACTTCTATATCAAAATCTTTTATCATATTTAATCCGTTTTTATAATAAAAGTCTTTGCAATCTTTATCTGGTGAGATATGATACTCATTTATTTGTATCATAGCTCCAGCACTAGAACCCATAATAATTCCATTGAAATTTTTGATACAGCTAATTAAATTAAACTCTGATAATCTGTCTATTGTTTTATCTGGTAATCCTCCAGTAAAAAATAATATGTCACTATCGTTTATGCAATTAATTATTTCTTCCTGAGATGTTAAAAAGTAATTAATCCAATTTATATTTTTTTCTTCTATTCCATACTTAAAAAATGGAGATATTACTGAATTATAGTATTTTCCATAGATTTTATTATAAGAATTTTGCCAATCATAATTGTCTTTTAGTTTAAAGCTATCAAATGAAAAAGGGATTATTAAAACTTTATGGTTTTTATTTATAAATTTATTTAAAATATCAAAGCACCATTTTTCATCAAAATTGTACTGATTAAGTAATATGTTTATCATTTTTATTCCTCCCATGTTTTAGTTAATTGTAGTACATCAAACTATAAAATTCATTTAAAAAGTTTAAATAGATTCTAAAAATATATTTAGAATCTATTTATTTTAATTCTAGAGGTAACCTATTAATCAAACATAAAATTAATAGGTTGTTAATTTAATTCTATAAGACTACAATGAATATTAAGAATATTTGGGAAAATAAAAAGGGTGAGGGTGTTTTGAAAAAAGTACAAATAATTAATTCTAACAATGAAATGATAAATAATAATATTAATATGTTAGATATACCTAGTACTGAAGAACTTGATAAATTAAGATTATACACTTTAAGTAAACTAGATATTTCTAATCTTGATGAAATAAACATTTTTTTAAAGTAATGAACTGGGTAAGCTCTTGTTGGAAACATGATGGAGTAAATGAGGCAGGAAATATTTCATCTTTAGAAATACTAAAGAGAGCCTCAAAAGGTGAAAGTTTTCGATGTGTAGAGTACGCTAAAGTTACGAAAGATGTGTTACTTTCTTTAGGATATATTGCAAGGGACATAAGTATTCAAAGTGAAGATGTTGATTATGGAGGTTTTGGAAAGTCTCATGTTGTGACTGAAGTATGGTCAAATGAATTAAGAAAATGGATTTTTCTTGATGCTCAGTTAAATTGCTATGCAACAATAAATAATATAGCAGTTAGTTATTATGAAATATTTAAAAACTTTAATGAAACATCATTTGTATTTTTAGGAGATAAACCTAAAATAAGCGATAAAAATTATAGAGATTTTATAAAAAATTATTTTGGATATATGAATGTTAATTGTGTAGTAAATGGAATGAAATATAAACTGTATTTATATTTGAATGGGACACGTGAATTGATGGCATTTCAGGCTATGCAACTATCTAATGTAGTATTTACTAAAAAAGTTGAAGATTTATATTTTAACCCAAATAATACAACTATTTTCTTTGAATATAAAGAAAATGTTGATTACTTAAAAATAGCAAAAGAGAATAATTTAAACTCACTAAGTGATTTAGAAAGTAATATACATTTATTTTGTGCAAAACCAGATTTTATTCTTAAATTTGTCACTAATACCCCAAATTTCAATCATTATGAAGTAATTATTGATAATAATGAGTCAATAAGATTAAAAGAAAATTTATTTGAATGGTGTCTTGATGATAGTATTAATACTATTAGTATTTATTCAGTAAATAAGCAAAATATAAAAGGCAGCCGTACAACTATTGAAATTTTATATAAATAAGAAAACTAAAAAAGGAACCGTAATATTAAAATTATTGTTCCTTTTTTATTGTTCATTAAAGCAGATATTTCCATGAATAAAGTTTATGCCATTAGAATCTGAAAAAATGTATTCTAATGGCATAAACTTTATTCTAAATATACAAACTAGTCCTAAACTAAATTTTCTTAAATTATAAAAGTGCTTGAGCTTGGTATTATACTAAACCTTAGAATGAATATAAACACATTAGATTAAGAGGTGATTACAAATGAAAAAGTTTAGCGATATAGAATTATTGAAAGTTTGTAAAGAGAGGTTAGTCAATGAGTTTCATAAGGAAGAAGTAAAACCTTATGAGTTAGTAAAAAGATTAATAGAAGAAGATAAATATATGGGATATGGATTTTATGAAGGTGATAAGCTGGCAGCATATGCATTATTATGTAAATCAGAAAATAGTGAATATATAATGCTAGATTATTACGTAGTAGAGTCTGAGTTTAGAGGGTCAGGATATGGAAGTAAATTCTTAAATGAGCTGTATGAAATTACAAAGTCATACAAAGGTATAATATGCGAAATAGAAGATCCAGGCTATGCAATTGATAAAGATGACTTAGAATATAGAAAAAAGAGAATAAAATTCTATGAAAAAAATGGACTATATCATACAAATATAAGAAGCTCAGTATTTGGAGTGAAATATATAATTATGATTATGGGCAAGGACAAATTTGTTGAAAAACAAGTTGAAGAAAATTTAAAAGATATATATAAAGGACTATTTGGAGGAAAAGTACTAGAGAAACATATTGATATAAGTATCGTTTAATATATAATCTATTTTTTAGAAAAATGCACATTTTATTTTACAGATACATAAAAAGCTAGAAATATATATTTCTAGCTTTTTTATAATATGCAACTATATGATTAAAGTATTTGTTCTAATTCATCTATTTGTTTAATCTCATCTAATAACCAGTTTCCATCTATATTATCAAATTTCCAATATTCGGTATACTTACTTGGAATATATTTACTACCTTCTATTATTTCCCCATCTTTTTCTATATAATCTATCATAGAACCTTTTACAGCTACCCAGATACTATCTGAACTATTATCTATTACAAAGACTTTAATAGAAAGTAGTTTTTCTTTTCTCAATATATTTATTTCGTTTCTTATACTCATCCATTGAAGCTTAGTACTATGATTATCATATAGCTTTTTTGTTGAGTATTTAATTGCTATATCTTGATCCATTTCGGTCCAAGCTTTAGCCATTATATAAAATGCATCACTAACATCTTTATTTATTTTATCTAATTTATAATTAGGGTTATGTTTACTTAAGTTTTTCAATATCTTATTACATTGTTTTTGCTTTCTAATTACTTTTATACTACTAGTTATATCATAAGTTTTTGGCATTATTATACCAAAGGATGAAAATGCTATCATAAAAGCAGCTGATGCTAGAGGGTTTGTATTAGTTGAGCTATGTGAACTAGAAGAACCTCCTCTAGAACTACTTGAACTACCTGAAGAACCTCCAGATGATCCTCCTGAAGACCCACCACCTCCAGGTCTAGCAAATGATACAGATGTAAACATTATAAATATAATTGCAAATACTATTAGATGTCTTATTTTTCTCACTCTTAATATTCTCCCTTATCTTTTATCGTCGACACTTTAAGAGTGTCATAGTATAATATTTTCTATTTTATGTAATTTGTAACAATTTTTATTGTTGATTATATTATACATCCTATTCAGTTATTTTCCAATTTAAAGATAATTGTATAAAATACACAAATACAAACTTTCAAATTAATTTTATTAATTGTTGGCTTTAGCACAAAAATAGACCATAATTATATTAATGGGTTAGTTAGAAAATAAGACTATTAAGTGAATATCCTATTTCAAGGGGAATGGGAATAGACTATGTAATAACAAGTATAAAAATAAATTATATAAAAACATTTAGGGGGAATTATGGAATATATAGAAAAGTATCCGATTCTAGAAATAAACTTAAATAAAATTTATCAGAATACAAATTATGTAGTAAATCTATGCAAAGAAAAAGATATAGCCGTAGCTGGTGTAGTAAAAGGGCTAAATGCACAAATAGAAGTAGTGAAAAAAATGGTAGAGGGAGGTTGTAAATACATAGCAAGCTCCAGAATAGAGCAATTAATAAATATAAGAGAAAACAAAATTAAAAATGAAAATATGTTAATTAGAATGCCCATGACAAGAGAAATAGAAGATGTAGTAAAATACATTGATATTAGCTTAAACTCAGAAATAGAAACTATAAATAAAATAGAAGAAGAATGTAAAAAGCAAAATAAAGAACATAAAGTAATTCTTATGATGGATTTAGGAGATTTAAGAGAAGGAATATTTGATGAAAATGAATTTATAAATACATCTCTATACATAGAAAACAACCTAAAATATGTAAAATTATATGGAGTAGGAACTAATCTAAGCTGTTATGGGTCTATAAAACCATCATATGAAAATTTAAATAAATTATGTGATGTAGCAACAAAAATTGAAACTATAATAGGAAGAGAGCTAGATATAATATCAGGAGGGGCGACTACTACATTACCTTTAATAATAGAAAATAATATACCTAAAAAAATTAATAATTTAAGAATAGGTGAAGCTATATTATTAGGACGCGATTTAATAGATTACTGGGGATATGATTTAGATGAAATTAATAAAGATACTTTAATTTTAAAAGCAGAGATAATAGAATTAAAAAATAAGCCATCGTACCCAATAGGTGAAATGTTTATAGATGCCTTTGGAAATAAACCGACATATGAAGATATGGGAGTAAGAAAAAGAGCAATACTAGGAGTAGGAAAACAAGATTTTGTTTTTCATGATAGTTTAATACCTCTAGATGAAGGAATTAAAATAGTTGGAAGTAGTAGTGATCACCTTATAATAGATATACAAAATTCAAATAAAGACTTTAAAGTAGGTGATGTTGTGAATTTTGGAATGTTTTATGCAAATGCACTTTACTTAACATCATCTAATTATGTTAATAATAAGTATGTATACTAAAAATATTTAAATAAAATAAAGTAGTTTTAAGATTACAAAACTACTTGGAGGGGATATTTTGAGAATAATATTAGGTGCAGGAAAAACTAATTATGAAGGTTGGATAAGTACACAAGAAGAAGATTTAAACTTATTAGATAGAAAAGATTTTGAAAAAAACTATAAAGAAAATTGTATTGATGCAATGCTTGCAGAGCATGTTTGGGAACACATGTCAAAAGAAGATGGCATTTTGGCAGCGAGAAACTGTTATGATTTCTTAAAAGAAGGTGGGTATATAAGAGCCGCTGTTCCTGATATAAACTTCAAAAACGAATGGTATCAAGATATGGTTAAAGTTGGAGGACCAGGACCTACCAATCATCCAGCCTATACTCACAAAATAGTATATGACTATCTAACTTTTAAAGAAGTATTTGAAAGTGCTGGATTTGAAGTTGAATTATTAGAATATTGCGATGAAAAGGGTGTATTCCATTACAGGCATTGGAATGAAATAGACGGCAAAATTGGTCGTTCATTTAGGTTTGATACTAGAAATAGTAGAGAAAAGTTAGGCATGGTATCTATAATTATCGATGCGAAAAAGCCGTTAATAATTAAATAAATTGATTTTTTAAATAAAAAAGATATATCTATAGTTACAGATATATCTTTTATTTATTTACTATAAAAACATTAAAATTAAATATTTGTATCTCATAAAAGTCTATAATTAATTTGTAATTACCACTTTTACTTACGGCATTAGTTAAAATTACATTTTCTATTTAAAATACTTGCCATATGGTCTAAAATGGCTAAATTCTTCAATTACTTCATCTAGTGGATTTAAGGCTTTTTCAATAGACTCATAAATTAAACTTGTTAGGTAATCAAATAATACCTCACCGTTACCCTCCATTACAAATCCAGATAAATTTGTTTTATCTTTACTCTCTAAAAGTATGATTATTAATTTACCAGTACTTATTTCGTTCATATAAGAAGAAACATCATTTATTTGATTGTTTTTTATTAAATGATCTATAGTAATTTCTATTTCTGCTTTTTCATTTTCACTTAATAGGTTTTTAATAATATTTTCATCTTCTATCTTAAAAATTATTGCAATATCTTCAAATGCATCTTCATATATATCTTTGTTTTTTTCTAAAAACTCATCTATAGTAATTTCTATAGCATTAAAGTTTTCAATTAAATACTTTGAAACATTTTCAACTCTACAATTATTTTTAATATTCACTTATATCAATCCCCTTTTAGTGTTATATTTATTCTTAGATTTCTTACTATTATCTATTGTTATAACACATTAAGCTAATTATGTATATCCATTTTTATAGTTACTTTAAACTAAATTATTATAGCCCGCCAATAAATAAATATATTATATCAGACTTAAGGATTACAAAAAATAATACTATACTAATAAATATAGTTCTAAATATTTGCTTTGAATTTTTACTTAAAATAAATAAAAGTAAAACTGCAAAAACTATATCGATAAACTCTGGCATAGAGAATGTATAGTAAAAGCTATATCCTTCCCACAGTAACACAGATATAGGTAATGAAGCAAAAATCGAACTAATTAAGTTATTACCTTTACTATACCAAACAACATATGCACCTATTGGAGTTAGTAAAGCAACACCTACCCAAGCAAAGAAATAGTAACCTGGGAAAAATCCAAATAGTTTCATAGAGTAAATATAATAGGCTAAAAGCATGGCCATAAAAAAGGCAAAAACATGAATTGCCCCCGCCTCTGGAGATCTACTATATACAGAAATTAAAGTTGCAATAAAAATCCAAATACCTAAATAAGTCCCAATTAATCCTATAATCGTACCATCTGTATATTTTGCCAAAATACCCATAACTGCTCCAAATATAAAAACAAGCAGTACTCTAATAAACTTTTGATATATTGATAAATCCGATGCCTCTTTTTGCCTGATTTCATTTAGTTTTTCTTTTAGATTAGTCAACTATTATACTCCTTTCAAAAAATATTATGGAACAATTATACAACTAATATTTACATACATCAATAATATAAAAATTATATTTCTAACTAATTAAAAATATCATTTTCGTATTATATATATTTCTAAAAAATGTTTGTATTATCAATCTAATATCCTCTTAATTTTTATTATAAATAATATAGATAAATATAAAATTAGAAATAGAACAATTCCGGGTGAACATAAGAACGCATGTTTTATATAATGATATTGATTTTATTTGTAAATATTAGATTACAAAAGAATTATAACTATATTTGTTAAAGGTTTCAACAAATATAAAATTACGAATATATGTTTGAAAATTTTAAATAAATATATTGAAATGTAGAACATAATTTATTAATATTATATTATATAAAATAAAATTTAAAACAAAGGGGATAAGAATATGGGAGATTACTTTCATCCAATGAATAAGCATATACTTAAATTTGATTGTAACAATGATATAGAAAAAATTAGATTTAATCATTACATAATGAGAAAGGTAAATAAAAACAAAATGAATGGAAATTTACCACATGGACATTTTTCTATAACAAGAAGAAGTGCATCAAGTGATTTGGATTTAGCAAAAAGTTCAGTTGATAAATTAGTAAAGTATTTTGAAGAAGTTGAAATTATAGAGCTTGTAGAAAATGGAACTAGGAAAAATAAATTCTCAGTTTATAAGTACCTTATACCTGAAAATATAAAAACGCAAAATAAACCTAAAATAGAAACTGTAGATGGGTCTATAAAACTTAGTGAATTCAAAGACTTTAATGATGTTATAAAAACTGAAGATAATCCTATAAAGGAAACTTCATATGAGCCATCTAAAAAAGATAATATAAATACATATATAAAAATATACACAAGTGTGATTGGGTATTTGAATAATAAAGCTAGAAAGAATTTTAAACCAAATACTAAAAAACTATGTCTTTAATAAGAGCTAGGCTAAATGAAGGTTTTGTTGAAGAAGATTTTTCAATGTAATAGATATAAAGTGCAAACAATGGCTAAATACAAATATGGAAAAATTTTTAAGACCAGAAACACTATTTAGCAATAAATTTGAAGGGTATTTAAATGAAGAATATATACAAAAAGATAATCTAGATAATATAGAGCCTTGGAGTGTCGAATTTGAATTTTAAGTTTTTTAATAAGGGGGAGATTTATGGAAGTTTTAGATTCAACAAACATAGAAAAATCAATTTTAGGGAGTCTTATTGTTGATAATAGCCTAGGATATAAGCTAGATGAGCTAAGTGAAAGTATGTTTTCAATAGATATAAATAAGCATATTTTTATTATTATGAAAGAATTATATTCTAATAAAATGACTCTAGATTTAGAAACTATAAAGATTAAGTTAGATGAAAAATCTATAAATATACAGGTAACATATCTTACAGAGTTAGCGTCTATGGCTCTTAGTTATGCTATTGATACTCATATAGAGATTTTAAAAGAAAGATATATAAGAAAAAGTGTGGTAAAAAATTGTACAAACCTTATTCAAGCTATAATTCAAGGAAAAGATATTAATACTTCTTTATATAAATTTGAAAATAAAATTCAAGATACATTAGATAATAAAGATAATGAAGATGACAGTATTTCAAGTATTTGCGAGAGAATTTTGGATTTTCTAGAAAATAGTGAAGAAGTAGGCATGAAGTTTGGAGTTGAGTTATTAGATGATACTATTGGAGGTTTATTTAAGGGAGAACTTACTACAATTGCTGCTAGAAGTGGTGTAGGTAAAACAGCTTTAGCACTTCAAATTATGCTAAACGTTATAAGCCAAGGCAAGAAGGTATTATTTATAAGTAGAGAAATGAGTAATGAACAAATATTTATGAGAAATATTACTAAAAAGACTGGAATTAGCATAAAAAAGATGAAGGATAAAGGTCTTGATGAAGATGATTGGCAAAAGATTATAAAAACTATGGGAGAGTTTGGTAAGGAAAATCTTATTTATATAAATGATAGAATAAGCACAATAAGCAACATCAAAAAAAGAATTAGGCAAATTAAACCTGACCTTGTTATAGTTGATTATGTTCAGCTTTTAAATGTTGAAGCTAATCAACAAAATAGAGAAAGAGAAGTAGCAACTTTATCTAGAGAATTAAAAAATATTACCCTAGATTTTAACATTCCTCTTATTCAACTTAGTCAATTAAATGATGAGATGAAAGACCTTAGACCTTGGCGAGAAAGACCTATGAGAGATAGTAAGGCAATTTTTCATGATAGTAATAATGTTATTTATATACATGAACCTGTTGGAAGTGATTTAGAAGAAGCTACCCAAAATATAAAGAGTGATAAAAGAAAAGTACTAGCTGCTAAAAAGGTTGGTACTAAATTAGTTGATTTAATCGTTGCAAAGTGTAGAGATGGAGAGGTTAAGTTTAAACATTATTGTTATCATGGACCAAGACTTCATTTTCAAGAAATAAAATATTAGGAGGGGTTATTATGGAAGAGGTTAGAATAGATGATATTAGAGAAGATCTTGTAGAGCTTGTTGATTTTATGGGAATGGATATGTTTATAGAGTTTTGTGAAAAGTTTGGGGGATGTCATTTTTATATTCCTAATAAAAAAAGCATCGCCAGAAATAGTAGAAATAGAGAGATTAAGAAAAAGTATAATGGAACTAATGCAAAAGAGTTATCAAGAGAGTTTGGAATTAGTGAGAATCACTTAAGATATATTATTAAATCATACTAAAATTAGATTATGCTAGAAAAGAGTGTGATAAATAAAGAATAAAATAACTGTATCCTAGTGTTTACAATATATTACACTAAGATACAGTTATTAACAATTTAGAAAAATTTGCTAATTTTGAGGTTTATTTCCATAATATACGATACAAGTAATAGCGTTAAGTATAATTGTACTGACAAGAAGAAATGCCGATGCAAAAGCTACCGCACTGGAAGTATCCATAATTGCCGTCCAATCCTCTATATTCACTAAATGATTAGTATAGAAAATTTGCATACATAGCGAAATAGAACATGCACTAATACTAGCCACAGAAAAAATGACCCAGTTCTTGTTATTTGACTTATTCTGATGTACAAGATTAATAAAAGGAAGCATCCATGCAATTAGTCCCAGTACTATACTTGCTGGATTTAACCAAGTGTATTCCATAATAATATCATCCTCTCAAATAATTTTCTTTAGTTGCTACAGCAGTAAATATGTCTTTTCCTACCTGTAGGCTTATCATTTTAATTTTAAACGATTTAGAATTTTTATGCTATCTTTTATATTATTCCCAATGATAATACGTAAAATTTTCAAACGATGGTAAAACTTTTCCGATTATATTCATTATATTAATATAAATTTTAAAATAAAAGTTTTTCATAAAACACCCCTTATTAAATACTATTTTAGTTATAAAAAATTTTATCACAATCAAAAAAATATTTATTATAAATGGACTAAATTATACAAATTATGGACTGAAATAAACTAAACTATAATTTTAGGTTTACAAAATAGATATATAAAATAAAAAGGCATGAGTTCAGTTTAATACAAAACTCATGCCTTATATAATTTCTAATTATTTTTTATATATGCTATGTTTTTGGCAAGTTCATTAATACTATCTGTTAAATGAGATAGTTTTCCTTCTATTCTTATCAATAAGTACATAGATACGGCTATTGGAAATCCTACATTAGCAATTAGTGTTTGTATATTAGCATCCATATTAACACCTACTATAAAGCTAAATCGTATTCAGTAGTATCAGTTTGAACAATCTTTGCTTCAATTAAAGAAGTTAAAGATGCTCCATTTGGTGCAAATATATTCTTTAAAACTATAAGTTCCATAGCAGTCTTTATTTCTTCCTCAGTTAAATCAGTTTTTGGGTTATCAACTGATATTGCTATTTTCTTATCATCATCAGCTTTAAAAGACATTATTAATTTAGTTTTAGTTTCCATAAATTTATCCTCCTACCTAGAAATATTATTATTTAAAATTAAAGTACTATCATTAGTATTTGCATTAAATACAATGTCAACATTTTCTTAATACAAATAACTATTCTGATATAGAAGTAGAGTCAATTTTAAAAACTTCTACTAATGTGTGTTCTTGAAGTGACGCTAAAGAAGCTCCAACTTCATAAACATCTTCAACTGTAGCATTAGCTCTTACATTTGAGTAAGTTTTAGTCTTTACTATTGATTTACCATTTTCACCTTTACCACAGTCAAGTTTAAGTTTTAATCCAGATGGATTTTTAGTTGATACTATTGTCATTTTCTCACCTCCTTTCTATATTTATATAGTACTATCTTGGATAAACTTGTAGTTTTAACTAAAGTGTGCAATGTTTTTTCAAAGATTTATTATTAGGAATCTTACTTTAAATCTTGTTTGAATTTATATAATATTAAATTAAAGAGTTACTTATATTAAAGGGTTAATAGGAGGAATATTTATGAAAATAAAAGCTAAAGATATTTGTGATAAGTTAGATTTATTATTTGAAATTGTTGGAGAAGAAAAATTTTTAGAAATTACTAAAATGTATGGAGGTAATAATGTCTATATACCTACATATAGAAGTACTATTAGAAATAGTAGAAATAGAGAAATTGTAAAAAGATATAATGGAGTAAATGCAAATCAACTTGCAACGGAATATGGAATTTGTGTTAATCATGTTAAGAGAATAGTAAGTGATTATGAGTTATAATTTATATTTTTTAGAGAAATTTAAAAAATTATGAAATATATGGGTTATAATAGTAATTATTAACGTTTGATAATTAGACATATAGGAGGTAGACATAATGGTTTCAACAAAAAATAGAAATTTTTGGATTATAATAGGGGTAGTTTTCCTTATATCAGCAATAGTAAGCTTTATTAATAAAAGCCCTTTAGCATGGACGACACTTTTAGTAAGTGCAATTGACTTTTTTATAGCATATAGAGAAAATGAAAAAATTAAAGCTGAAAGAAA
>NZ_HG529240.1 GCF_000499525.1 Faecalimicrobium dakarense
CAAAAGCTGAAAGAAAGCTCATGGTAAAAAGAAAAAGAAATCTAAAAAGAGGAAATAATACATAAAGCCAAGAATGATTTATCATACTTGGCTTTATATATTTCAAAAATTTAGTTATAATTACAATATAAATAATATAGTAAGATTTTACGACTAAGTGACGTATAAAATAAAATATAGAACTTAAAGGAGGAAAAAGCGTGATCGCAGACAGGACAATGTGGGCAATAATGTGTGGATTTATTTTACTTCAAATAATATGCGGTTTAGTTTGTTTATGGTTTGGAAAATCATTATCTTTAAAACATGAGCTTAGTGTTAAAGATGGAAAAATATTTAATAAGCATGATATTAGAGAGATTAGAAAAAAGTATTCTAAAATACTTAAGAATATAGGAATTATAAATATTACATTAGGAATTTTATCGCCTATTATAGCAGAAATTTTATCAATTTTTATAAAAAGTATATCAGTTCCAATGCTAGCTATAGCAATAGTTTTATTTTTAGTGTTAGTTAGTATAATTTATATGGTTATCAATTTAATAATTACTATTATTAATAGCAATATAAATATAGGATATAAAGTACTATTTGTTACTATTGTTTTAGCATTGGTTATACTTCAATTTGCCATGCCTGAATTAATTAAGATGATTATTAAATAATAATTACATATCCAAGATTTAATCTATAAATATAAAAATATATTTTCGATATTTTTAAAAAGGTTAATTAATAATAATATAGAAT
>NZ_HG529241.1 GCF_000499525.1 Faecalimicrobium dakarense
CAAGGATGATATAAATCATACTTGGCTTTTATTATATTTACTCATAAAGTATAAACTTAATGAAGATAATAACAATGTAATTTATTTTAAGAGGTTTGGCTATTTATAAAAGAAATATTAAAAATAGGAGGATAACAATGAAAGCTAAAAAACTTTTACTGTATGTTATAGGGATAGGATTATTAGGGGTAAATATGATTGGTTGTAGTAAAGGGCAAAATAATTTATCACAATTACAAAATACATACTTTGAAGTTGTAGATAAAGATATAAATAATAATAAAGTAAATTCAAAAGAATTGGCAAGTAACCTTAAAGAATTTAAGTTAGAAAAATCAATAGGTGCTTTAGTTTTAGTTGATTCTGAAGACGAAAAAGATAATACTCAAAAATCCTATGATACAAGTAATTACAGTTTTAAAAATGACAATGAAGTTTTTGAAGTATCTTATTTAGATAAAAATAATAAAGAAAAAAATTTAGACAAAATAAATTCTGTAAGTTATAGCTTAAATAAAGAGAACATGAATGATATCTATTTAAACGTTTATTATGAAAAGTCTGGTAATGAAACAGGAAATTTAAATATTGGAGTTTATCCAGAATCAGTGAAAGAGCAAAAGCAATTAGTTAATACAATCAATGGCAAAAAAGAAATAAGTGAGATATATGAAGTTTATTATAAAATTGCACAAAGCATAGAAGACGATAGTAAAATAAGTTTGTCTGATATAGAAAATCTTCTACAAAGTAAAAATCTTAAAAAATCAGAGGATTATAAGGACGAAAATCCAGATTTATCTCTATACTCATACTCAAAAGATGGTTTAAATATGAATATAGTTTATAATGAAAAAGAGAGTAAGTGTCAAGACATATCACTTGAAGATAATGAATCTTATGAAGTGTCTTTGTGCTATTATAAACATAGTGATTATGGTATCCAATTATGGAAGAAAAATAGTAGTTTAAAAGAACAAGGAAAAATAGTTAGTAAGATAGTAAAGCAAAATGGGATATAAAAATAAAAAATTATTAATAATATAAAATCTGTAAAATTGGATATACTCCAAATAAAGGAGTTGAGAGTATGGATTTTATAGAAAATAAATCAGTACAAAATAGAATAATTCAAATATTAGATATAATACATATGGATATAAGTTGGGAAGATAAAATAGAACTTCTAGAGATACAACTAAATATACATTAAATAAAAAGGGCTTTTAAGCTCTTTTTTTATTTGAAAATAATAAATGCAAAGTATGGACTATGGAGTAACTCCATGGTTTATAATAATTTATATAAAATAATAAAAAACTGAAAAGGATGAAAAGAAATGAAGCTTTCAATAGGGCAAGTAAGTAAGATTTTTGATATAAGTAAAGATACATTAAGGTATTATGATAAAATAGGAATTTTGACTCCTGAAGTGGATAAAAATAATGGATATAGATACTATTTATTAAAACATTTAGAAAAGCTAGGATTAATTCTTGGAATAAAGTATTTAGGAATATCTTTAGCTGACATTAAAAAGACTATAGAAAGTGAAGATGTAAAAGAGTACAAGAATTTAGTAATAAGAGAAGAAGAAATAATTAAAAGAAAAATAAAAGAACTAGAAGAATTGCAAGAAATTATACATAATAGCAAAGAAATATTAGATAAAATAATAAACTTTGATAATCAATATGATTTTAGCAAACTTAAAATAAATGATGAAAGCTTTAATCTTTATGGATTTGATACTAAAATTGTATTAAATTCAGATTTATATAAAAAAGATGAAGTAACAATTGAAAAAGAATTAGTTCATTTAAATGAAGAGCCTTATATTTACATTTACAATATATTAGAAAATGAAACTATAGAAGAAGATGAAACTATGGCTTTTATAAAAGAGAATGAAAATAATATAAGCTTAATACAAAAATATCTAAAAGAAGAAAAAGTAGGATTTACAAGAAAAATGTAAGTGGTAAGTTTGTTACTACTAATTTTTATGGAACGATAAATGAAATAAATGATTATATAATTTCCATTAATAAATATTTTAAATGTGAAAAAAATAATATAGCTTACGTTAGCTATGAGTTTTATTTACCTAAAAAAAATGACGATGAAACGTATTTTGTAAATATAAGTTTAAGAATTTAAAAATATATATTGACCTTGGAGTTACTCCATTGTTTAGAATAGTAAATAAGCAACGTGACTTAAGGAGGAGAAAATGAATTTAATTAAAAATAGAGTATTTATGACGATACTAATTACTGATATTATACAGCAAGCAGCTATATGGATAAGAAATATAGCTATAATGTTTTTCATTATGAACGCTACAAATAAAGATCCACTTGCTGTATCATCATTAAACTTTATAGAGTTTTTACCAATGTTTTTATTAACATTTATAGGAGGCATAATAGCTGATAAATATAGTCCTAAAAGATTAATGTTACTAGGAGATTCATTTAGTTTTATATCTTTTATAATGCTAGGTTTATTTATTAAAGATGGTTATATCGGGGCTATATTTGTAGCAACACTAGTTTCTGCCATCGTAACACAGTTTTCTTATCCAGCATCTCAAAAGTATTTTAAAGAATATGTAGATGAAGAAGATATTGAAGGTGCGATAGGAATATCTCAATTATTAGGTTCTTTATTTTTTGTTATAGGACCTTTTATAGGATCATATTTCTATTTTACATTTGGAATATATAAAACTATTCTTATAATAGCAGCCTTATTTTTAGTATCAATAGCTTTAATATTTACATTACCTAATAAAGAATTTTCAAAAATTGAAAGTGAAGGATTACTAGATGATGCTAGACTTACATTTAAATATTTAAAGGAAAAACCAATTTTAATGGTATTTACTAAGATGTTTTTTATACTATCATTTGCAATTGGAATAGCAAGTAATTTAGATATATTTTTAGTAACACAAAGGCTTGGACTTGATGAGAAGTTTTACCAATTTTTCTCTGGAATAGCAGGGATAGGAGTTATTGTAGGTGGAGGTATTTATCTAGCTATATCAAAGAAATTAAATAATATGAAAATACTATATATGCTTATGGGCGTATTTGCTTTTACAGTATTTTTTGAAGGCTACTCTACAGTTACATGGTTAACTATGTTGCTTCAATTTATAGATAATGTTATAGGTGGAGTATTAAGTGGATATGTTATGGCTCTTATAACCAAAATAACAGATCAAGAATATCTAGGTAAAGTAAATGGATTAACTTCTACAGTTATGTACCTTGGAATAATGGTAGGAACTTTATTATCAGGAGTAATTGTAAAAAATTTCATCTATAGTAGTTGCATTTAGTCTAGGAAGTGTATCATTTGCTCTATGTGCTTATCTTTTATACAATGCTAGTAAAAAAGGACTATTAAGTGATATAAAAGAGTAATTTAAAAATACAAGATAAACTAAAGGGGATATGGTTATGAATTTGAAATTTCAATATAATTTAGAAAACATAGATTGGCAGAGAGTAGCGGATATATTAAAATCAGTAAATATGGGATACTATGATGCAAGCATACATAAAAAGGCATTTGAAAATAGCTATAGTGTAGTATTTGTATTTGATGAAGATACTTTAATTGGATTTGGGCGTACTATTTCAGATGGAGCTTATCAAGGTGCTATTTATGATGTAGCAGTTTTAGATGAATATCAAGGTAATAGTATAGGCAAAAAGATTATAAATAAGCTTATAGATGATATTAAAAATTGTAATATTATACTTTATTCTGCTGTTGGTAGAGAAGGATTTTATGAAAAATTGAATTTTAGAAAAATGAAAACAGGCATGGCTATGTTTTCTAAGGCTGATATTATGAAGGAAAAAGGATTTACTGAATAAGATAGTATATAATTTCAAATAAATTGATTTAAAGTCGATAATGATAAAAAAGAGTTATATTCAAATGATTTGAAACATTTAAATATAACTCTTTTTATATACTAAGGGATTATAAATTATCTGGTTTGTGGATAAGTTATAATCCCAACATCTAAACTTGAGCAACGGACGCAGTCGTTGGCGACATGAGCGGAGCGAATTTTTCTATTTTATAAACATTTCCTTATATTTAATGGGAGTAGTATCCATATTCTTTTTAAAAGTCTTTGAAAAATAAGATGGAGAAGAGAATCCCACCAAATTACTAATCTCTGATATAGAATAACTACTTTTTCTAAGTAAATCACAAGCTTGTTTAATTTTATAATTAATTATGTAATCTTGAGGACTTATCATCATATCCTTTTTAAAAATTTTGAAAAAATGGCTTCTGTCAATATTCAAATAGTCTGCAATATCAGATACAGATATATTTTTAGTGTAATTTTCTTTTATAAATTCTATAGATTTAGATATATAAACCTTAGAGGGAACGCTAGAACCTCTATAAGATGTTGAATGTTCATTCATTAAAGTTGATAAAAATTGGTATAGATATCCTAAGGCCTCAAATAGGTTATTTGAAGTACAACTTTCATAAATATCTCTAAAATAATTATCTATCTTATCATCCTTTGTATAATTGAATATAAAATTTCCATCTCTAAATCCGCATAAAGATAAAAGATCTTGTGCATGTGTTCCATTAAATCCAATCCATCGATATACCCAAGGATTATCAGTTAAAGGGTAGTAGTTATTATCAGTAAAAGGTGGTATAAAAAATCCATCTCCTTTTTTTAGATGATGAACTTTACCATCCATAAAGAAAAGACCTTCCCCTTCTAGTATGTAATGAAGTAAATAATAGTCTATCTGTTCATATTGATAAGGATCTCTAGGAGCACAATGCTCAAATCCACATTCATAAATATAAAGTTCACTGCTAGGTTTTGAATCTGTTGAAAAAATACCGCACTTTTCCATAATAACTCCTCCTATAGTCTAATATTAAGTAATATATCTAATTTGTAGACTATTTTTATACTTTAATTGTAGAAAGATTATTAATGTTTGTCAATTTATAATATGCAACAATAGTACAAATCATTGCAACATTACTGTATTGATAAGATAATATTAAAAGTATATTATTAAATTATTAAGAAAACGTTTAACTTAAGGTGAATTATATAAAACCAAGTAATATTAGGGGAAATTTATAATTTGAAATGTATTTTGTTTAGTTGTAATTATTATTTTTTATAATTTATTTTATACATTTAAAATTTATTTATGTAACAAAAATACAATGATTAATAAGGAGATTATTATGAGTGAAAAAAGGGGAAGTCTTAGTTCAAGAGCTTTAATGCTTATGACATTTACAGCAGTGTTTTCATTTGGAAATATTATTGATAGTAGTGTAAATATTGGTTTAGCTACAGTACCGTCTTATTTATTTGGGACAATATTTTACTTTTTCCCATTTGCGTTAATGATAGGCGAGTTTGCATCTGCAAATTCAAATTCAGAATCAGGAATTAACAGTTGGATAAAAACTTCATTAGGTGCAAAGTGGGCGTTTTTAGGGTCTTGGTCATATTTCTTTGTTAATTTATTTTTCTTTACATCATTACTTCCAAAAACTTTAATATACGCATCGTATACTCTAGTTGGAAGAAATGTATTTGATGGAAAAACAGTTTTAATTTCGATATTATCAATAATACTTTTCTGGGGAGTAACAATAATCTCAACTAAAGGGGTAGCTTGGGTATCTAAAATTACAAGTTTATCAGGTGCAGCTAGAATGGTACTTGGAATAGGATTTATAGTTTTATCATTTGGAGTAATATTATTTTTAGGTAAGGAACCAGCACAAGAATTTAGCGCACAAACTATGTCGCCAAAGTTTGACTGGAAGTACTTTATGGTACTTGCATGGGTACTTCAAGCAGTAGGTGGCGCTGAAAGTATAGGTGTTTATATAAAAGATGTTAAGGGTGGAAACAAGGCATTTATAAAAACAATGTTATTTTCAACAGTACTTGTAGGAACACTTTACGCATTAGGGGCAGCAGCAGTAGGTTTAATAGTTCCAGCAGAGACATTACAAGGAAACTTCTCAAATGGTTTATTTGATTCATTCTTATTACTAGGTTCTCATTATGGAATAGGAAATATAATAACAAATATAGTTGGATTTATAATGTTACTTGCAAGTTTAGGTTCATTAGTACTTTGGACAGCAGCACCAGTTAAGGTATTATTCTCTGAGATACCAGAAGATATATTTGGGAAATGGGTATCTAAAACTGATAATCAAGGAAATCCAATTAATGCACTTTATCTTCAAGCAATGATAGTAACTGTACTTTTAATAATACCAGCACTTGGAATAGGTTCAGTCGATACTTTACTTGAAATATTAATAAATATGACTGCATCAACATCTTTAATTCCAGTACTGTTCTTCTTAGTAGGGTACATTGTTCTAAGAGCTAAAAAAGAAAATACTGTAAAAAGAGATTTTAAAGTAGGATCAAGAGGTTTTGGTATAGGAATAGGTGTATTATTACTTGCATTATTTAGTTTTGTATTTGTAATATCTTCAGTACCTTCACCAGCAGATATAATGGCTTATTTAAATGGAACTTTAGCAGAAGGAGCTGCAAATCCAATATTTATTTTAGTATATAACGTATTAGGATTAGTGATATTCTTAGGATTTGCTTTAATATGCTGGAAGAAGTACGAAAACAAAGTTGGTAAAGATGTAGCTAATGAGTTAGTAAATGCAACTATAAAAGATGTAAGACAGTAAAATTCGATTGCTTAAAATTTGTATAAATTCAAGGACCTAAATATAGTATTTAAATTAGGTCCTTATTTAAAAATAAAATTCGCTTCGCTCATATCGCTCAAGTGATTCGCCAACACGTTGCTCAAACGACCTTGAGAATCAGGTCCGTTGCTTAAAAATATAAAATAATATAAATAAGGGGAGATAAAAACTATGAAGCTATGGGAAAACATTAGTATTGATGGAGTTAATAGATTAGAGGAAAGAGCACATTTTCAAAGCTTTTCATCTAGAGACTTAGCACTTCTTGGGGAAAATAAATATACTCACAACTTTAAAAATTTAAATGGTAGCTGGAAGTTTTTATTCTTAGATGCTCCAGAGTACTCACCAGAAGGATTCTTTAAAGAAGATTTTAATACTGATTCTTGGGATAACATATTAGTTCCAGGTAACTGGCAATTACAAGGGTATGGTAAAATGCATTATTCAGATTTATGGTATAACTTCCCAATAAATCCTCCATACGTACCAACAGAAAATCCAACTGGAATATATAAGCGAAAGTTTAATATAGATAAATCTTGGTTAGGTGAAAAAATAATACTTAAGTTTAATGGTGTTGATTCATCATATAACGTATGGATAAATGGAGTAGAGGTAGGATACAGTAAAGGTGCTAGAATCCAAGCTGAATTTGATATAACTGATTGGGTAAAATTAGGAGAAAATGAATGTTGCGTTCGAGTATATCAATGGTCAGATGGTACATATTTAGAAGACCAAGATATGTGGTGGTTAAGTGGTATATTTAGAGATGTTGAACTATATACTGAACCAGCTTGTGGAGTAGAAGATATAAAAATAGTTACTGATTTAGATAGTGAATATAAAGATGCAACTTTAAATATAGATTTAAAATTTAGAAAAAATAGTAATCAAAATGTAAAATTTGAATTATTAGATATTAATAAAAACATAGTATTTGAAGACTTTGCGAATGTTTCAAATGGAAATATTGCTTATTCAAAAGAAGTAAAAAATCCTTTAAAATGGAATGCAGAAGAACCAAACTTATACACTTTATTAGTATCAGTTTATGAAGATGATAAGTTAATTCAAGTAATACCTCAAAAGGTTGGATTTAGAAAAATAGAATTAAAAGGTGAAGTATTTTTAGTAAATGGCGTTGCAATTAAATTTAAAGGTGTAAATAGACATGACTACAATCCTAAAAACGGAAGAGTTGTAGCAAAAGAAGAAATGATAAAAGATATATTATTAATGAAACAACACAATATAAATGCTATAAGAACTGCTCACTATCCAAATTCTCATTATATATATGATTTATGTGATGAATATGGAATGTATGTAATAGATGAAACAGACCTTGAGTGTCATGGATTTGAACTTACAGGAGATTACAAGTGGATAAGTGATGATCCAGCTTGGGAAAAATCTTATGTGAATAGAATGACTAGAATGATAGCAAGAGATAAAAATCATCCATGTATATTAATGTGGTCATTAGGAAATGAATCAGCATTTGGATGCAACTTTAAAGCAATGGCAAAAAAAGCTAAGGAAATGGATCCAACAAGACTTGTTCATTATGAAGGAGATTTTAATGTTGATGAATCTGAAGGACCAGTATCAGAAGTTTATAGTACAATGTACACTTGGTTAGAACATGATAACAAATTATTAATGGATAAGGTAATAAATGATATTAAAAAACCTCATATATTATGTGAATACTGTCATGCTATGGGTAATGGCCCAGGAAATCTTAGAGAATATCAAGATTTATTCTATGCTTATGATAAATTACAAGGTGGATTTATATGGGAATGGTTTGACCATGGTATAGAAAGCAAAGGTGAAAATGGAGAAATTTATTATAAATATGGTGGAGATTTTGGAGATGATCCAAGTAATATAAACTTCTGTATAGACGGACTTATAATGCCAGATAGAAGTGTATCTCCAGGATTATTAGAATATAAGAAAGTTATAGAACCAGCTGAAACTCATGTTGTTGACTTAGAAAAAGGATTAATAAAAGTAATAAATAGATATGACTTTAAAAACTTAGATTGTTTCGATTTAGTTTACACAATAAAAGAAGATGATAAAGTTATATGTGGTTCTAGGCTTCCTATGCCATCAATAGTTGGTAGAGGTGAAAAAGAAATTAATTTAGGATATAACTTAGACTTTGCAAAAACTAAAGGCTCAACTTACTACTTAAATATATCTTATGTATTAAGAGAGGCAACTACTTGGTGTGAATCAGGTCATGAACTTGCAACTGCTCAATTTGAATTACCAATAGTAACTGAAAAGATTAAAGTAACTCCAAAAGGAAAGCTAGAAATAATAAAAGAACACTGTAAATTAACTGCTAAAGGAGAAAACTTCAAAGTAGTATTTGACTTAGTAAGAGGTCATATACTTGAAATAAGTAAAGATGATTATTTATTAGTTGAAGAAGGTCCAAGACTTAATTTCTGGAGAGCTCCAATAGATAATGATATGTATGTAGTTGAAGATTATAAGAAAAAATACTTTATGCACTTAATGCATGAGGTAGTTACAAATGTTTCTTATGAAGAAAAAGAAAACATGTTACTATTTAAAGTTGAAACAATAAATGGAAGCACAAACTCTGCATGGCATTATAAATCAACTTACGAATATACAGTACTTGGTAGTGGAGATATATTAGTAAATGTAAGTGGAATTCCAAGTGGAAGGGTTGAAACTGCACCAGAAATGTTACCTAGAATAGGGTTAAAGCTTAAAGTTAATAAAAACTTAGATAATGTTAAATACAAAGGTAGAGGCCCGGGAGAATCTTACGCTGATACTAAAGAATGCAATTTATTTGGAATATATGAAAACAGTGTAGATGGACTATTTACAAATTATGTTAAGCCTCAAGAAAATGGAAATAGAAGTGATTGCTCATGGGTGAGATTAAGTGATGATAGAGGAATGTCTATAATGGCAGTAGCTGATGATAAATTAGACTTTAGTGCATCATATTATGAAGATACTGATTTAGAATATGCTAAACATACAATAGATTTAGAGAAAAGAGATTATATAGTATTTAACATTGATTACAAACAAAATGGGGTAGGAACAAACTCTTGTGGTCAATGGCAATTAGATAAATATAGATGTAAATTTGAAGAATTTAACTTAGGATTTAAGTTTAGTATATACAACAATAAAGAAGTTTCTGATTTATCAGTAGCTAGGGAAGAATTAGTATTAGATTATATAACTGATAAAGATAAAAATTTAGTAATGGCATAAATTAAAAGCCTAGTATTACAGAGGTAAAATCTGTAATATTAGGCTTTTTTTATATTCAAAAAATAAACTTAAACTGCTGTATTTTCAATATTGTTTATGAATTTTGAGGTTTGTTAATCAATATTAATTTATTGTTTTTCGATAAATAAATATTGACTTTCGAATTTAAATATTATATCTTAGATACAGAGGCAAGACCTATTAAAATATAAAATATATAAATTGAAAGAGGAGAGAAAATGAACAAATTAATAAAAGCATTAATAATAATGGCAATAGTATTTGCAGGGCTAGTTACAGTTCTTCTATTCATTGGGCCATCTGATGTAATTGTACCTACAGACGAAGAAATAAAAGAGCAACAACAAAAGGAAATAGAGCAATTTAAAAATATTGATCTTAAAGGATTTAAGACAAAAGATATAAATGGAGAAGAAGTTACATCTGATATATTCAGTAAATACAAATTAACAATGATAAATATATGGTCTACATGGTGTAGTTCTTGTATAGCAGAAATGCCAGAAATAGCTAAATTATATAAAGAGTTACCAAAGGATACTAATATAATTTCAATATGTACTGATGCAGGAGATGGTAGTGAATACCTAGATCTTGCAAAAGATGTTATGAAAAAATCAAAGGCAGATTTTAAAACATTAATTCCAGATGAATTTTTAAAGAAAAATCTTACAGATGATATACAAGTCTTTCCTACGACAATATTTGTTGATAGTGAAGGAAAAGTTGTTGGTACGCCTCACTTTGATGAACAGACAGGTGAAGCTTATAGAAAGTCTATAATTGATCGTTTAAAATTAGTGGAGGCAAAATAATAATGAAAAATATGCAGCAATTTAGTAAATATATTTTGCTACTACTTTCAATATCTTTTATTTGCATTGGTATGTTAAGATCAGAGCATCTTATGGTTTTAAAAAAGGCTGTGAAAATTTGTCTTGAATGTATTGGAGTGGGATAATGAAAAGAACGTATATTCAAATTATGGCAACTGCACTTTCAAACGGATATATAGCGGGATTCTTTAAAGGAAAAATTTATACAGGAAACACAAAATACCTTTGTGCACCAGGCTTAAACTGTTATTCTTGCCCAGGTGCAATAGGGTCTTGTCCAATAGGGTCATTGCAAGCAGTACTAGGTGGTAGAAATTATAATTTCTCTTACTATATAGTTGGAATAATGATGTTATTTGGTGTTCTTCTAGGTAGATTTGTATGTGGATTTTTATGTCCTTTTGGTTTTATTCAAGACTTACTTTATAAAATCAAAACACCAAAGTTAAAAGTACCAAAGAGCATTGATAAACCTTTAAGATATATTAAATACCTTGTACTTCTTATACCAGTTATACTTTTACCTATATTCTTAACTAATGAATTTGGGACAGCTCAACCACATTTTTGTCAGTGGATTTGCCCAGCTGGAACTTTAGAAGGTGGAATTCCACTTTTAATAAAGAATGAAGGATTAAGAAATATGGTTGGATTTTTATTTAACTGGAAGCTTAGCTTACTTATTTTAACTATAGTTTCTTCAATATTTATTTATAGACCATTTTGTAAGTATGTCTGTCCATTAGGTGCTTTTTATTCACTATTTAATAAGTTAAGTTTTTATAAAATGAATTTAGATAAGCTTAAATGTAATGGATGTAAGGCTTGTGAAAGGGCATGTAAAATGAATATAGAAGTAACTAAAGATTGTAATTCAGCTGAATGTATTCGTTGTGGAGATTGTAAAAATGCTTGTAGCAAAGGTGCTATCTCATCAGGATTTGAAATTAAAGTCTATGATAAAGCAAAAGCTTAAAATTTGGTATTTAAATAAAAAATATAAGCTTAAAAATGGGGGAAAGTAGAGTGAAAAAAGCCACAAGTATTATAACTATTGCTTTAGTAATGATAACAATGGTAGGATGTGCAGGTGCTAAAGATTACGAAATTAATTTAATAAATGGATACCATGTTGTTAGAACATCAGCAAATAATATAAAAATACTTAAAAAAGATAAGGAAGATACTACAGGTAATGCCCCAACAATACCTGTATACAACGAAAACAAAGACAATCTAGAATCAGTAGTAAGTGTAGGACAAGATGATAGATTTATTTTGGCTAAAACTAATAAAGAATTATACTATATATTAGATACACATATAGAAATTTTATATAAATCTTTAATAAAGGCTAAATTTGAAGAAGTTAAAGAAGGGTTAGGAATTTCAAAAGATATTGAACTTAAAAATTTAGATTCATATGAAAAAATTAGATAATGAAATATAATTAATAATAAAAAGGTATTATCATAATATTATGATAATATCTTTTTTTATAAAATAATAATAGGAGTGTAGATGCTCCTACTTTTTATTCTGTATATTATGTAACAATATATGTATTTTAAGCACAATGTTATACATTGCTATATAAAAATGGATATAATCTACTTATAGGAGTACAATTATAATTTTTAATGATGGGGTGATGTAAATATGACATTAAGTATAATAATCCTAATTGTAGGTGTTTTAGGTGTTGTACTAGGGGGAATAGTTAGAAAATATAAAATGGGTTACCTTGTGCAATGGGTAAATTTAAAAAAGTATGATAATGATAAAGTTGCTGATATTATGGGGGCTCATGTAATAGTATTAGGGATATGCTTAATAGCAATCGCTAGTGTAAATTATGTACTAAAAAATACTTATCAAGATATAATTGTAATTACAATGGTATTGTCTGGTATTGCAATAGAATTAGGAGGCTACTATAGAATTTACAAATATGCAAAGCTAGAAAATTAGTATATTTAAATGTTAAAAAGCATCTGTTTTAGTAGATACATTCTAAATGTCAAGTTCTGATATAATTAAATAAACAATTATTATATTATTAATCAGGAATATATAAGGGGGATTTTATGAATCACAGGGGAACAAAAAGAATAGACACTGAAAATTTAATTTTAAGAAAGTTTGAACTATCAGATGCAGAGGCTATGTATAAAAATTGGGCGAATGATTCAGATGTTACAAGGTTTCTTACTTGGAAACCAATTGATAGCATTGAAGTTTCAAAGAATATTATAAAAAGCTGGATAGATGAATATAAAAACGAAAATTTTTACCAATGGGCTATTGTATTAAAATCAAATGGAGATGAATCTATTGGAACTATCAGTATTGTACGCCAGGATGAAGAAATCGGAATGGTGCATGTTGGTTATTGCATAGGAAGAAAATGGTGGAATAAAGGAATTACTTCAGAAGCACTAAGTGCTTTAATTAAATATTTTATAAATGAAGTTAAAGCAAATCGTATTGAATCAAGACATGACCCTCTTAATGCAAACTCAGGAAAAGTAATGATAAAATGTGGAATGAAATATGAAGGTACAATGAGAAAAGCAGATATAAATAATCAAGGAATTTGTGATTACTCTATGTATGCTTTACTTGCTGAAGATTATATTAGGGAATAATTTTATATGTTAAAGTTTTAATGTATTTTTAGAAACTAATTTATTTTAAATACAATAAAAGCACTCCTTATTTAAAGAAGTGCTTTCTATATATTAATTAGTATCACCTTTATATAAAGAATCTGTATTAATTGAATATGAAACATCTGAGCCAATTAGTACTCTTTTACATTTACCAGTAAGTAGAAAATCCATAGCATAATCTACTTCTTCTTGTGTCAATTCATCGAACTTTCTATCTTGATAAAATTCCATTTCATCTTTCACATCACTTATTTTAACCTTCTTAAGATTATTTTTTAGCTCTTCATCTGTTATTACCTTAGGTTTTACTTGAGAGTTTTCATTAGAGTTTGGATTAATTTCATTATTTATTTCAGTTTGGTTAGCATAAGCTGTATTTTGTTTGTATATTAGATTAAATGATAAAATTGATAATGCTGAAATACCACATAAAAATAGTGTCATAAGTGTTCCTTTTTTACGTTTTTTAAATTCATCATTCCTTCAATTCTCCTTTTAATTAAATTAATTTGATTAGCATTAAATTGAGAGTCAAGTATAGTAGCTTTTAAAGTATTTCTATATCTTAATGTGTTAACTAATACTAAAGCATACTCTTTGATATCATTTATATTAGATTTTTTAAGTACTTTTTCGTCGCAAGAAAGTTCGCATTGCTCATCGAAGTATACTCTTAATATTTTTATTAATGGATTGAACCAGTGAATTGCACAAGCAATTATTAATAATAATTTTAATAAATTATCTTTTCTCTTAAGGTGTATTAATTCATGTCTAAAAATCCACTTTAATTGTTTTTTATCATAGTCTTTATTAGGTATTATTATTCTACTACCTAAAATTTTGATTAAAGCAGGGGAAGAAAGACCATCAACTTTAAATATATCAATATTTTTCTTTATATTTAAAGCTTTCTTTTCTTCTTCAAATATATTTAATACATTATAATCAGAAACATTAGAAGCTACATTTTTTAGTTTATTATAGAACATAATCTGTTTAGAAATATTTTTAAGTAAAAAGTAAAGAGCTCCAATGATCCAAATTATAAATAGTATTTCGGTTTGATTTAATAAACTGATGTTTTCATTGTTTAAATAGTATATATTTTTCAAAGATGTGGTATTTTGAGCTTTAAAAAAATAAGCAGGTAAGTATATTTGTATGTTTGATATAAAAAGCATTCTTAAAGTTATCAAGATGCAAAGTATGTAATTAAATTTATAAGTATACTTACTCAGAAATTTATTTTTTAATAGAGCTATTAATATAATAGGTATGCTTATATATACACTGGTTTTTAAGATATCATATATGATATAGCTCACATTAATTACCTACTTTCTATCCATTCTTCTAAGGCTTTAATATCTTCTTCTGATATATCCTTAGAATCATCAAGCGCTGATATCATACTAGATAAAGAGTTGTCATGCATAAAACTAAAGAAGTCTTGAGTTTCAAATTTTAGATATTCTTCACTATTAATTAGTTGATAATAAAAGATGTGTCTACCTTCTTTTTCTGATTTTAAAAATTCTTTTTCCACTAGTCTCATAAGAGTTTTAGATGTAGTTCCCTTTGACCAATTGTACTCTTCATTCATAAATTTTGTAATATCAACAGAAGCTACTCTAGGTTCTTCTTGAGCCCATATGTACTTCATAACTTGAAGTTCTGTTCTAGGAATCTTTTTCAAATTTAACACCTTCCTTTCTTACGGCAGTTGCCTACCTTTGTAATTAAAGTGTAGTACGACAATTGCCTTCTCGTCAACATATTTTTATTAAAATTAATATTTAAATTTTTTAATTACAAGGAAATAGATGAGTTCATAATAAGAAGCTACAAGTTCTGCTATAATTAAATTAAAAATTGTTATATTGTGCCAAGTATAACATTAAATTGATTTAATAAGGGGGAAAACTACAATGAAAGCAGAAATTAATCTTATTACAATTTGGACAAATGATATAGATAAGATGAAGAGTTTTTACAATGTGGTTCTTGGATTCAATATTAAAAATGACCTTGGAAATTATGTTGAATTTGAAAATAGTGGAGTAAGATTTGCTATTTGTATGAGGGAAGTTATGTATGATTATAGCAAAGAATATGAAAAAAATGTATTTGGGCAGGTTTTTGAACTAGCTTTTCCATGCGAAAACCCAAGTGATGTAGACAAGTCATTTAAAAAATTGATTGCAATGGGAGCAACACCTATCTATGAACCACAGGATATGCATTGGAGTCAAAGAACAGCATTATTTGCTGATCCAGATGGGAATATACACGAAATTTTTGCAGAGATTAAATAAATAGTTATACGTAATTTTATAAATATAAATGTGGGGGATAACATGAGTACACAAGTAGAATATGATAAAATGAATTGGCTATATAATTATCTATACAAAGATATGTCAACAGATGAGATTAAAAATTTAGATTTTATAAAAGAACATAGAGAGTTACTAACTAACTATTCAAAGAAAGAATCAGTTTTAATTGATGTTGCTTGTGGTAATAGGGTTCAAGCGACAGCATTAGCTATACAAGGTTATAATACGATAGCTACAGATATAAGTATGGAAATGATTAAGTTAGCGAATGAATTTTCTAAAAAGCATAACGTAAAGCTTGATACATATCGAAAAGCATGGATTGAGTTACCTAATATGTATTCTAATGAATTTGACATTGTATTCTGTACAGGCAACTCTTTAGTACATTCTCCAGACTTTAAATCAAGAAATGAAAATTTAAAAGCATTATCAAGTATACTTAATATAGATGGAACTCTTGTAGTTGAAACTCGTAATTGGGAAAAAATTATAAAAGATAATAAAAAATTTACTGCATATAGCAAGATATCTTATGAAGGAATCGATTATGTTCCATTATATCATTGGAATTTAAATGGTATGGAAAATGAATCTAATGTGGAAATTATATTCCAAGAGATAAATAAAAATGGAGATGTGACTTTATATGAGAGTAGCTTAAGTTTCACACCATTTTCACATGATAGTCTTGTTGATATGATGATAGATTTAGGCTTGGAAATAACTAAAGATACATACGACTGTAATGAAGATTGGTATTATATATATGGAAAAAAATTAAACTATAAATTAGAATGTGATAATACTAATAGTAAATAAAATCAAGCTTTAAAGCTGAATTAAGGAGATTTTAGATGATGTATGAAGATAGTAATGAATCATGGTCAATTTTTACTTCCAAGGATGATTTATTAAATTTTGTTATATTTACAGGTTGCATGTATAATTTAATTGAGGACAAAAACTTTGATGAAGAAAATGAGCGTTGGCCAACTAATATAATTATTTCAAATTTTGATGATTTGCATTTTGAAGAACTTAAATTACAGTGGAACGAATGGTTTACTAATATTATTGATGAAAAAATTAGTAATACCAATTTAAATGGAATGTGTAGCCTTATTGAAGAAAATTATGACGTAAATAGTTTTTCAGAACTTAAATGTGTTGAATTAAGAGAATGTTGTAAAAGTGCATATCCTCATTTTGTTGATTGGTGGAATATGCAAGCTGGTGGTAAAAATGCACTGTCTTTTTATGAGTTTATGAGTAATAATAAAATTTCTGAATATGTTAGTGAATTAGAAGGAAAATTAAATAAAAAATCTAAACCATTTAAACTATACTTAGATATGGTATATACAGGGGTTCCTAATGTATTAGATGTTAATGATAACTATATAATAGTTACGCCTAATGGATATTTTGATTTAAGTAAAGATTGGTGGCTAAACAAGCTAAGTAAGTTAATATAGTAAATTGAAATATAAATTAGTCCATTTGATAATTGATATGAAATGTATAGTTGTATATAATTAAATGTATAGTTCTATAATATATAAAAGGGGGATATATATGAGTTTTGCAGGAATTCCATGTACAACAATTTTAAAAATTGAAAATAATACAGGGGAAGTAATAAGCTACATCGACTTTATCTACAATTCAGATGAAATAAGTACAAAAGTAAAAAATATAAAACCTAATGAAAATAAACAAACAGGGGTTAGGACTTTATATGACGTTAGAGATTTAAAAATGATTATAAATGGAGTAGATAAGGAATACTTAATAAAAAGTGAAATACCTCAGGGGTATAGTAATACAATTACAATAGTAATTAATAGCATTAATTCTGACAACTGTGAATTTGATATACAAGAAGGAGAATAAATACTATTTCTTAAATAGAACTATATTTTAGGTAGGAATATCTGTATCTTATGTAAATTTGCAGATATGGATATATAAGAACCGATATAATGTAAATATATTGTAAATAGAAAAGGTGGGGATAATTGTGGCAATATTAGCATATTCTTTGTGTCTATTATCTATATTTTATATGATTTATAATTTTAAAAAAAATGGAAAAGATGCATTTACTTTGACACCATATAAAATAGATATAAATAAATTAGATTTAGAAAAAGAAAAAATGATAGTTAAGATGTTAAGCGTTCAATATATTCAAATTTCCATGGCAATATTAACTAATATAGCTATAGAAATTTTAGCTATAGCTAATAGTTGGGATAAAAATATTTCAGTAGCTCTTTGTATGATTTTAATGTTTGTAATTTTCTCTCAAGTTTTTACTGTAAACAAAAGAATAAAAAATGTATTAGGATAATAATATATTCATGATATTAATGTATTTTAAATTAACAGAGTATTAATCTAAATTATTACTCTGTTTTTTATGTTCAAGAAAACATCTACTTTAGTGGACATATTTTTATAATATAAGTTGCAATACAATTAAGACAATAGTTGTTGTAAAATATAGATAAATGCGTATTTGTAGAGTGTAAAATACTTTTGACATGGTGAAAATAGGCAATATCAAATACTTTTGATAGTAAAAATTTATTTGAGGTTATAGACTAATAGTGCAGGAGGGCATTGTATGGAGATTGGAAAACAAATAAAAAAATATAGAACAGAAAAGGGGCTTTCACAAGAGGAATTATCTGAAAAGATATTTGTATCTCGTCAAACTATCTCAAATTGGGAAAATAATAAGAACTACCCTGATATGAAAAGTTTATTATTGCTAAGCTCACTTTTTAATGTCTCTCTTGACATATTAATTAAAGGAGACCTTGAGGAAATGAAAGAACAAATTAAAAAAGAGGATATTGATAAATTTAAACGTGATGGTAAAATTTTCGAAATACTGTCTATTTTAACTATAATATCACCTGTTCCACTTATGAAATTTATGGGAAAAAAATACGGTTTTGTAATTTGGATCATCATTTTCATAGCAGCAATGTATTATTCTATTAAAGTTGAAAAACATAAAAAAAATAATAACATCCAAACATATAGAGAAATACTTACTTTCCTAGATGGAAAGAATTTGGATGAAGTTCAAAAACATCAAGAGTATGGAAAGCGACCATACCAGAAATGTGCAATTGTAATAGGTTTTGTTTTATTAACGATAGTCATCACAATAATTATGGCATATATATTATTATAATAGCTAAGTTATAATTTATAGTAATATGTAAAATTAGACTAATAAATTATCATACTTAATAGTAAGGGGCTGTAATATTTAGTGCCCTTTTTTTCTGTTCAATAAAACGTATGTTATTATGGACAATTTACAAAATAAAGATATAATATAGATAAATTAGAAAATTGAATATTTAAGGAGAATAATTGAGAGAGGAAGTCAATATACTTTATAAGTATATGTTTATTAATGATTATCTTATCTTCATGTGGTGAAAGTGATAATAAGTTAGAAAGTATGACTACAGAAAACAATAATGACTATGTTTCAATTATTTGGGGAGATAGGACTTATATCCCTTTTTGTGTTATTGACAATAGCGAGAGAGGAGCACAAATTGGTATAGTTAATGGAGATAAGGATGACCAAGTATTTGAATATAAAGACCATTCAACAGATAATTGGATAATTTCATTTTATAAATCTGGAGAAATGGATAATTCTATGTTAATGAAAGAGATAAATGTAACAGAAATACCTAATAATTTACAGTCTGAATATGAGTGGAATAATAAATAGGTTACAAATACTAATAGTTAAGAGATTAATATAAGGGGTATGGAGATTTTATGAAAAAGAAATCAATAATAATAGTTGTAGTTTTGGCATTATTTATAATCATATCTATAAAAATAAATAAATTAAATACTAATCAAGAAGAGTCAAATGATGTTAACGTTCAAATACATACATATGCATACGAAACAAAGAGCACACCAGAGAAGTACGACACAGCATTATTTCCTGAATATGTAACTGAAAGTACAAGTACTGGTGATTTTTCAATATATTTAAGTAATGTAGAATGTGAAGATGAAAGAGAAGAATTTAATCTAAAAGATGTTTATTTAGAAATATCATCTAAAGATAAAACTAAAAAATATGAACTTAATAAATCAAATTCGTATAGAGTATCATTTAAGAAAAAAGATTTACCCAAAGGAAGTTATAAAATGAATTTAATAGCTACATATAAAAATGGGTTAGTTAAGACACTAGAAGTAAATAATTAAACTAAAAAACCGATAGCATCTGATATAGAAGCTATCGGTTTTATTTTAATTACTTATAATCTTAGTAAAAAGATCTTTTTGATTTATAATATCGTTTAAATTTATAACTATAGAATTATTATATCCTGGCCCAGGTTTATTATTTGATGTAGAAGAATCAAATAAAGGTGTATCAGAGTTATTATTTGAAAATAGCTGTAGGAAAAGTATCCTACCATCTAAGCCATAATAAACTATTAATTTACCATTGCCTTCTAATATTATTCTTTTACTAGAATTTTTAAAATCTTTATATTTATTCATTATATCATCTTTTGTTAGAGATGGATTTTTTTGAACATCTTTAACTATTGAGATATATGTATCATATAACTTTTTATCTGCACCATTATAATTTATACTATTTGATATTTTTTCTAAAGTATTTAAGCTTATATTATCAAGAAGTACCCCAAATGATTTATCTTCATCGATCTCTGGATTATTTTTTAAATGTGAAACGTATAAATCAAATTCATCATTTTCTTTAGTATCTTTATAATTTAAACTAGAGAGTTTTTGAGTTTTTGGTTCATATCTTAATGTAAGATACTTTGATTCTTGTTTAAATATCTCTTCACCTTTAGATTTATTATCTTCTTCAGGTGTTATATTTAAAAGTTTTAAAATATTTTCAACATCAGATTTAGTCATAAACTCATTTGACTTTTTCTTTCCAATTATATCAAAGTAGATTTGCTGAATTTCACTTAACTTATCATTACTTTTAAGGACTTTATTTTCACTACTTTTGGCACTAGACTTTGCGCTAGTTAAAAATAGAGGAGATGCAACTACTAAAATTAATACCCCTACTAAAGTAATAACTATGCCATTTTTCTTTTTATTTTTCATAAATTTTATATTCATAATTCTTTTTTCCACCCCTTTTTTATTATCAGCCATGCTAATTATATTTGGATAAAAACCTAATCTGTTAATTTTTGAAACTACATTTAATAATGTAATTCCATAATCGTTATATTCATTACGTTCTAAACAAGAAAGTACCTTTTCATCTGTGGCTAGTTCAATATCTTCTCTCATTTGTTTAAATAAATACCATATAAATGGATTGAACCAATGTATCGATTGAAGGACTATTAATACACAATTCATAACATTATCTTTTCGTTTGAAATGTGACAACTCATGTAAAAATATATATTCTAAATCTTTATCATCTGAATCAATAATACTTAAAGGAATTACAATAGTTGGCTTAAAAACTCCCATTATAGCTGGAGAGCGTATTGTATCGCTTAGAATTAATCTAATACTAGATTTTATATTCATTTTTTGTTTAGATTTAAAAAATAAATTCTCTAGTCTTGAATCTAGAACTATTTGATTTTTCTTTAAATTTTTAATTAATAAAATATATGAAAAGCTAAAAAGTATTATAAATCCTAAACATACAATCAGCCATATATAACTTAGATTAAACTTATAATTTATAGAAGTTGTTTCTATAGGCGTTATAGGATTGTTATTTCTTTTTATACCCTCTATATTTGTATTAATGTTTTTGCCTGTATCAGTATTTTCAATTTTATGTATTTGCTTATTTATATTACTTTCGTTTATTGCTACGCCATTATAAATAATATTTTTAGTTTCTATTTTGTTGAATATACTAAAGTTACTTTGTGGACCGAAAGGAAATATAAGCTTTATAATTAATAGCATCCAGATTAAGTAAATCCACTTAGGTGTTAATTTATTCTTAAAAACAACTTTAATAAGTAATATAAAAACACCTATAACACTTGCATAAAAAGTACTTTGAACTATAGTTTTAAATAATTCATTCATATTATTTTGCTCCTCATAATAAACCCCCTGATTAAAGATTACAATTGTAATTCTAAACTAATATTACACTTGTAATCCAAAATTGTCAAGGTAAATTATTCCATGAGGTTAATGAAAAATAAAATTAATAATATATAAAATAACTAAAGTGGACTGAAATTGCATTTTTTAGGAGTGAAATTAATAACTATATATATAATTATTTTTTTAAATCAAAATATATATTATAGAAACTAATAATTCTAAAGTCAAATAAAAAATAATAAGATATAAAGTGATTATATATAAGGTTTAATTGGGGGGCTAATTTTGATTAGAATTGAAACCGAAAGATTAGTGATTAGAGAATTTTCTATTAGTGATGCAAAAGATTTAAATAAAATAGAGAATCAATCACATATTTTAAAATGGATGCCGGATTTTGAAAGTACTATGAATGAAACTATAACTTGGATTAATTGGAGAATGGGTCAATACTTAAAATATAGCAAAGAAAATCCAACTTTAATACTGGGAATCACTTTAAAAAAGACTAATAAATTAATAGGTTTTATTGGAATTGACTCTAAAGAAGAAGTAAATAATGAAACAGAAGTTGCATACTTTATAGACAATAAACATATTAACAGAGGATATGCAACAGAGGCTAGTCAGGCTATTATAAATTGGATTTTTAAAAATAGTGATATAGAATTTTTAATGGCAATAATTCAAATTGGAAATCAATCATCCCAAAGGGTAATTGAAAAAGTGGGTTTTGAAAAATTAGCCACTAAAACCTTATTTGTACTTGGAGAAAAGGAAGATAGAGAGTTTTATTATTATAGATTGTATAGAGATGATTATTATTGTAGATCTTTTGAAATTAATAAGTGATTAATCTTTTATTTAAATTTAATAATGTAGAGCATTATATTACTTTGGGGTATAATATAATGTATAGGCTATTATAAGTCTATATTATATTTTTTATAAAAGGAGAGGCATATGAACATACTAAAAGATAATTTTAAAAAATTTTTAGTAATACCAATATATGCTCTTTATGTATTAATATTTGGGCTTTTATTAGGAGTTAGTTTTGGTAAAGATCCTTGGGATAAACTTGTTTCTTGGGGAGACAGATAAGAATACTTACTTATGTAAGTATTTTTTTTATTTTGATAAATATGGTAGTATATAATAAAAATGTATAATAGAATGTGACAAATTTAGGAAGAATATACTATAGTATTTTAATACTATCTAGGAGGACATTAATGAACAAATTGAAAGATTTAAAGTTGAAAAATCAACTTATTATTTCTACATATATAATGGTTTTTCTGGTTTTAGTAATAAAGCCGACACTAATACCAAACGTTTTAAGAAAATTAATAATCGCATTTAAACCATTTATAATAGGTGGAGTAATTGCATTTTTGATCAATATTCCTATGAAACTTATTGAAGAGAAGTTAATAAAACCTTTAGGAAAAAAATATAAGACCATAGAAAAAATGTCAAGAGTAATAGCTTTAGTGTCTACACTTATAATTGTTTCTATTTTAATAAGTGCATTTATAAATTACATAGTACCTCAGTTAATTGATAGTTTAATAACTTTAACTGATGGTATTCCAGATTACATAAAATCACTACAAAGCTACATAACTGAGAATTTAAATAAATTAGACTTAATTAAATATTTAAATGCTGATATACCATCACTAATTCAAAAGGGATTATTATATCTTAGCAATATTACAAATATGCTTATATCTAATTTGTTTAATTTTACACTTGGGATAACTAATTTCTTTGTAAATTTATTTTTAGCTATAATAATAGCTATATATATTTTACTGAGTAAAGAAAAACTTTCTATACAATTTAAGAAAGCAATATATGCTTTTATAAGTGAAAAAAAATGTGAAAAAATAATTTATGTAATAAAGTTAACTCATCATAAATTTTCTAGATTTATATTAGGACAATCTACAGATGGATTAATATTAGGAACAGTATTTTTTATTGCACTTTCATTATTTAAAATACCATATGCATTACTTATAAGTATATTAATACCTATTTCTAACTTTGTTCCGATTTTTGGGACATACTTAGGTATAGCAATATCTGCATTTATAATCCTTATGGTAAAGCCTAATGTAGTAATACTATTTTTAGTAATAATAATTACCATACAACAAATAGATGGGAAGTTTATATATCCAGTAGTAGTAGGAAACTCATTAGGGCTTTCTTCTTTATGGATACTACTAGCTATCGTTGTTGGAGGTAATTTATTTGGGATTTTAGGGATGTTATTAGGAATGCCACTCTTAAGTGTAGTGTATGAAATATTCTCACAAAATGTAAATAAAAGACTTGAAGATAAGGACATAGATGTTTCTAATAAATAATTTAGGAAGATGATTATATGAATTTTGATATGTTATCAAGTGATTTACTTACAACGGAAGAAGTTATAAGTAAATTAGTATAAGATAATAAATATAAAGCTATATCATTAATTTGATGTAGCTTTTTTTATTGAATACAATATAAATTAAAATAATAATAGTAATGAGTTTTTAGAATAAATAATAGTGAACCGTATCACAAGTAACGGAGCGCGGTTTTAATATTTTTACAATTAAATAATAAATCTTTGTAAAAAGATATATTATTGGATATAATTGTTATTAAGTAAAAAGTAAAGGGGTTAATAACAATGGCAGATAATTGTATAGTTTGTGGTAAATCACTTAGTATCTCACAATATAGTGAAGATGGAAAGTATAAATCATGTCCAAGCTGTTCTCAAAACAATGGAAAAGAACATGTTTACTATGAATATCCAGAACATTTTGGAACAACGCAAAAAAGGGCATCAGCAAAAAGACCAGAAGGGCCTCAAAGTCACTGTGAAAGTTGTAGGTTTGACAGGGGAACATATCCAAAAGAGACATTGTGTAGAGAAATAAATAAATAGAGACGTATATAAATTTACTTAAAAAGAGGTAATGCTATTTGAATAGGATTACCTCTTTTTTATTTAAAGGTAGTAATTAGTTAACTCTATTGTATTAAGAAAGTAAATACTATATAATGAAATGATGTGGTAACGAAACGTAGTAACAAAATATAGTGACAATAACAAAATAACATAGATTGAAAATAGAATATAAAAGGGGTATAAAATGACTAATTTTATAGAGGATAATAAAGATGAGTGTATTAGATTTAGAGTAAGTAAAAAACAAAAAGAATTAATAAAATCAATGGCTAAAGATAGTAATTTAAGTATGACAAGGTTCTTATTAGAGTTACTTGAGTTAGCAAGAACAGATAAAAATATATTAGAAAAACTAGGAGGAAATAAAGTTGAGTAGAAAAAAAATAGCCTTGTAGCTCCTGTGCTTAAGTGGGTTGGAGGTAAGAGACAGCTAATTCCAGAAATAGAAAAATATTTTCCAGACAAATATTCAACTTATTACGAGCCATTTATTGGCGGTGGAGCAGTATTGTTTAATTTTCAACCTAAAAAGGCAGTAGTTAATGATATAAATGAAGAACTAATAAATCTATATAAAGTAGTGAGAGATGATGTTGAGTCTCTAATAAAAGATTTAAAGAAGCATAGAAATGAATCGGAATATTTCTATGAAATTAGAAGTTTAGATAGAAATAGAGAAAAGTATGAACAATTGACAGATATTGAAAGAGCATCCAGAATACATTTCTTGAATAAAACGTGTTATAATGGATTATTTAGAGTAAATAATTCAGGAGAATTTAATTCTCCATTTGGAAAATACAAAAATCCTGATATAGTGAATGAAATTACATTAAGAGCAGTAAGTAAATATTTTAATAATAATGATATTAGTTTTAAATGTGGAGATTTTGAAGATTCACTAAAAGGAATTAGAAAAGGGTCTTTTGTTTACTTAGATCCACCATACGATCCTGTATCTGATAGCTCTAATTTTACAGGATATGCAAAAGGTGGATTCAATAGAAAAGAACAAGAACGATTAAAGGAGCTATGTGACAAATTAGATTCAAAAGGAGTTAAGTTTTTATTATCAAATTCATCAACTCCATTTATAATGGATTTATATAGTGATTACAAAATAGAAATAATAAAAGCAAAAAGATCTATAAACTCAAAGGGTGACAAGAGGGGAGACGTAGATGAAGTGCTAGTGAGAAACTATTAGTAAAAGTAAAAATGATATAGCATGGGAGCAAATATTTAAAAAGTATAATGTATTAGAAGAAATAACTAATATTGGATATTTTAGAGTAACTGCATCTCAGATTGGTGAGTTTAGGGAGGCTAGATTAATGGCTAAATTCGATCACAAGAGTCAGTTGCCTGAAATATTTAAAAAGCATAGTCTTTCTATATTACCAATAACAAGAGGGAGTTATATAATTTCTCAATTTGAAGCATATAAATCTTTTGAAGAGATAAACACTGAAATTACTAAGGTAAAATTTCCAGAGTATATAGAAAGTATAGATTATGAATGTATTACTAGTGAAGCTATGGCTATAAATTGTGCATATGTATCAGGCATAATAGCTGATTTTATGGAAGATGAAAGAATACTTCCTGTCGTAAGTGGAAGAATGAGTTCTTTAGAATTTGAATTTATTATAAACAATACAAAACAAAAGGATAAACTTCCAGTATATGTAAGTAATTCGCAAATTGAGATAGATGGTGGATATGAAGGGATTGAAAATTTAGCTTTAATAGAAGCTAAAAATTCTATTTCTGATGACTTTTTGATAAGACAATTATATTATCCATATCGACTATGGAGTAAAAAAGTGTCTAAAAAAGTTAAGTCTATTTTTATGACATATTCAAATGATATATTTTCATTTTATGAATATAGTTTCTTAGATCCTAAAAATTACAATTCACTAGTTTTAGTAAAGCAAAAGAATTATATAATTGATCAAGAAGATATTTCATTAGGTGATATTTTATCAATCCTACATGATGTAAAATTGAAAAAAGAACCAGAGATACCATTTCCACAAGCTGATAATTTTAAGCGAATAATAAATTTATGTGAGCTACTATTAAATGATGATATGAATAAGGAAGATATAGTATCAAAGTATGATTTTGATCCTAGGCAAGCAGATTACTATACAAATGCAGGGATGTATTTAGGGCTAATAAAGAAAAAAGATACTAATCCTATAATATATTCTTTATCAAACATAGGGAAAAAAATTATAAGGCAAAAACATAGAGCAAGACAGTTAAGTTTAGTAAAATTAATATTAGAGCATGAGGTTTTTAATAAATCAATTAAATTATATATAAAAAAGGGAGAAAGTCCTACTAAAAACGAAATAACAAATTTGATGAAAGAGTCATATATACATAATGTAAAATCAGAGGTAACAATGATGAGAAGATCATCAACTGTAATAAGTTGGACTAACTGGATTCTTTCTTTAGTAAATATTGATTAAAATAACATAGTCACCCTTGGTAAATAGATATATTTTGAGATACTACATATTTGTGTAGTATCTTTTTAAAATTTAAAATAAGTATTTGTATTAAAATTTAGTTTTGAATATATATTATAATTATGATAAAGCTAGATGAGGTTAAAAAACTTCATTTAGCTTATTTTGTTTTCAAAATAAGGAGGAAGATACAATGATAATAAACATTTGGAAAAAACAAGATTTAGAATTAGCGGAGGAAATACCAACAGAGGTACTATCTGCAATAGAAACTACTATAGAACTACTAGATGAAAACTACGGTATAGAAAGAACGGCAGAAGACTTAGGTGGATACGTAGCAGTAGTAGATAAAGCTGGAATAGAGGAACTAAAACAAAATCAACTAAAAGGAATAATACCTGAATACATAGACGAAATACAAGGAGCTGAATACATTTCAGCTCTATTTTTGTGTTCAAATGATTTCTCAATAGTAGTTGTTTGCAAGAAAGAATTAAAGAGTCTAATAGAACTAAATAAGGAACAATAGGTGGAACTTTTCAAGGGATAATTACAGAAGAAACTTTCCGTAGAAGTCGTTATTATTAATAAGTACCGACAGAGGAGGTGGAGCATGAAAAAGGACAAGAGTGACTATAGAGGAATCTATGCAGAAATGGTAGAGATTTTAGGAGAAGAAATAGTAAAGATGATACATAAACACTATAAAGGTCAGCAGATAAATCTACCTATGAAGCTTCATTCAAATGAATACGTAGAAAAATACATCATTGAAAATAAAGATAAGAAGAGCCTAAGAGAAATGTCTAGAGAACTAGGTTACTCTGATAGATGGGTAAAGAGACTAATAAATAAACTTAATAAAGAATAGCACAATTTGGAGGAGAATAATAAAATGATACTGGGAGTAATAGCAATAATTTTAGCAACAGTTATATTTTTTCTAGTAAATTCAATGCTAGACATAACATATTTTGGATGTGGAGCAATAGGAACTCTTTGGTTTGGATGTTTTGTCATAGCGTACATAATATTAACTTCGCTAGGAGGAATTTTCATAGGGTTATTAAAGTGGATAGTAATAGGAGGAGTAATATTAGGGATAATAGGATTAATTGCAGGGGCAACAAATAAAGGAGAATAAATATTAACTAAAGAGATAGTCGATAAAAAGACTATCTCTTTTTCTATGTCTAAAAGAAAGGATGAAGATAAATGTTTGATAAAGATAGATACTTAACTAGAGGTGTTTCAGAGGAAATACCATTAGAAATACAGATACTACTGTGGTCAATGATAGTAGGAATAAAAATAAAGAAAGACTATTTACAGGTGTTTGAAATAGAGCCTATAAAAAATAGGTTACTTAAGATAGAGCATAGGCAGGAAATACCTAAGTATAAAAAAGGGCATGTAGTAGTAAATACAGGAATAAATTCTAAAGTAAAGATATTTGTAATAGACGATGGGGAGTATTCAACAATGATGTTGAGTAGTGAGTACTAATAAAAAGGAGAAATGAAATGAGTAAAATAATAAAAGAAACTAAATACTGTAAGGTACTTAGACAAGCTAAAATTAGAGAAGATAACATAGCTTACGGAATAGAAAAAATATTTGTAAAAGAACTAAATCAAGAAGAAATAAGATTTGTTTACTTTAAAGATACATACAGACAAGAGGAACAATTAGTACCAAGACCATTGGATTTACCAGAAGAAGATTTACTAAAATTAATTGAAGTTGCAATAAAACAAAATGTGTTTTCAAAAGAGTTTTTAAATAATTTAAAAGAAATAGTAACTAAGTAGATTGATACTAGGAGGTTAAAGATGACTGTAGAACTATTTGTAGCGGGAGTAACATTTGGAATAACAACATTTAAAACTATAATAAATCAAAGGAAAGAATATTTAAAAAAATAAAGGAGGAAGTAAAATGTGGGGATTTGTAATAGGAGCAGTAATAGGTTTAGGAGTTTGTATAGTAGTTGAAATAATGGTTTCTAACAAAGCTATATTGGTATAAAATAGTAATAAGGTTGACATAGTTAGCCTTATTTTTTTGACAACAAGTAAAAATTGAAAGGAAATTAGACGTATGAAATACTATGATTTAAAAGAATTAGTACCAGAAATAACAGGAGTAGATGAAGAAGATTATATTCTATGGCAGTCAACGCTTAAAGATATACAGA
>NZ_HG529242.1 GCF_000499525.1 Faecalimicrobium dakarense
AGTAGATGAAGAAGATTATATTCTATGGCAGTCAACGCTTAAAGATATACAGAGGATTGATAAATTAGTAAGAGGAATTTCATCATATAGTGATACAAATAAAATACCTGAAAGTCAAAAAGATGATATAGTAGTCCTATATCGAACATTAAACAAAGATCGTGAAAAACTTGATATTCTAAAAAAATTCGCCAGAAAAAAACATCTAACAGAAAAAGAAAGTGAAACATTATTTGATTTGTTTGTAAATAGCATGAATTCTAAAGAAGAAAGAGAAGAATATTCTAAGCATAGAGAGGAAGTCAAATCAGAAGAATTAAAAGCAGGAGTTGATAAAATAATATCATCAATAATAGAGACAGTAAAAGAAACAGAAGAGTTTACATACGGAGCTAGATTAAAGCTATTAGATAGTCTAAGTAAACATGTAGAAATAGTAATAGAGTTCCATAAAAAAGAAATACAAGTTGCAAAAGAATTAGGAGGTAAAGAAATAAACATACTTGAAGAAGAGGCTAGATTGGATAAAATATCAAAAGAAGATAAAATACGTAATAATTATCCTGAATCTAAGAAAAATTAAATATTATAACACTAAAACACCAAAATGTCAAAGACAAATTTGGTGTTTTTTCATGTCCATGACCAATAATTAAAAATATAGTAAGATATACCCATACCAAAGTAAAAAGACTTAAATTTCAACATATAGACAATAAGGAGGATCTTGGTATGACGCTTAAAAGATTAAATCCAGTAGTATTAAAGAAAAATGGAAAGTTGATAACTTCTGAAGAAGATAAAAGAGAAGAAAGGTACATTTCTAGAGAACTAAAGCTACCTACTGAAATAGTAGAAATAGAGAAATCAAATACTATTCAAGATGTAAGTAAAATTGAAGAAAAAGAGGAGGATTCTACTAGAGATCTAGAAGAAAGTAATCAAGAGCGAAATAATAACATGATTGAAATTGATCCTGAACTAAATGAACATGAGGAAAAACTAAACGAAATAGAGAAAATAGATGACGACTTATCAATCTGCTACAAAACAAAGCAAATTGTATACGATGGAGGAAAAACTGCTAATTTACTAGAGATAAGGACACCTGAAAAAAATATTGATACAAATAATGTAATACTACCTATAACAACAAAATACTTAGACAGGTATGTAGAAATGCGTGTTCCAAGAGATAAAGCTATGTCAAAAAGAGAGATACTTAAGCTAAGTTTACATGGAGCTAATGTCACCGAAGAAAATGCAAAGTACCACATAAGGTCGATAGATTACCAAGAACGTAAAATTGGGAAATCTAACAATACTCATAGTGAATTAGGGTTTGCTATGCATGATGACAAAGAAATCTTTAAACTAGATAGGGCAATAAATGAAGATAGCAAATACGTTGGGGTATTAGACTTAAAGCCTAAAGGTAATTTAGAAGACTACTTAAAAGATATAAGAGAACATGTAGCACCATACACAAATATTTCATTAGCATTTGCACTAGGGGTAAGCTCAGCAGTAGTTGCTAAGTTGAATCAGTATTGTGAGGATGTAAATACAGTACTATCACATTTTGTAACTGAATCAAGTAAGGGAAAAAGTACAGCAACAATGTTGGCAATATCTATTTGGGGAAATCCCAAATTAGGAGCAGGAGGATTGTACAATACTTGGAACTCCACAGAAAATGCACTAGCAACTTCATTAGCTGGAAACTATGGGGTAGCATACGCACTAGATGAACTATCAATGTCTAAAATAGAAGATACTACAAGCTTAATCTATAATCTTGTTGGAGGAAAAGATAAAGCTAGGCTTACAAAAGATATAGAACTTAGGAAATCAGGGACTTGGGTAACCACAATAATTTCTAATGGAGAAGCATCACTTCTAAATAGAGCTAAAAATAATACTGGACTAGATGTAAGAGTATTAGAGTTAGAAGGTATAGTTTGGACAGAAGATGCAATACACTCAGACAATGTAAAAGCATTGGCAAATAAAAACTATGGTGTTTTTGGATACAGTTTCGCAGAAAAACTAATTAAATACTCAATAGATAAGTTAAAGCTATTGTTTGAAGATGAAAAAAGAACTTTCATAGAGGAAGTAAAGGAAAAAGGAATAGTAGATAACATGGTTGCTAGAACTGCAACAAAATACGCTATTTTAACATTAACTACAAGACTAATAAATGCAGGATATAAGGAGCATGGAATAAACTTAGACATAGAAGGGATTAGGAGTGTGTTAGTTGATACAGAAATCAATAGCATACAGAGAAGAGGAATACAAAAGAAAGCATCAGAATGGCTAATAGAATACGTGGAAGCAAATGCATCTAAGTTTAAATGTGGTAAGGAGAGTAATCCAAATGTAGACTATTGGGGAAGTAGAAAAGAGCTACCAAACGGAGATTTAGAAATAGCAGTACTAAAGCAGAGATTTGAAGATGTAATGAAACAAGGAGGGTTTGAAGATACTGTGGTTGTACTTGACCAATTTAAAAAAGATGGAATGCTAGACTATGAAGAAGGAAGGCTAACAAGAAAAAGAAAGATAAATGCAGTATCTACACCAGTGTATGTAGTGATACTTAAACCATAGATAATTTTGAAATAAGAGATGATATTGTAAATGAAATAGTAATAAAAATCTATATCACTAAATGAAGTGAAATAGTGAAAATAGAATTAAGTCTAAGTGGATGTAATCAAATAAACAGTTAAAATGAGGTGCAGAAATGGACAACATAGGCAAAATGACAGAAGCAGAAGTGAAAAGTACTACAGTAATAGAGATAATTGGTGAAATACTTCAATCATATCTTTTGAAGGAAGGTAACAAGGAAATTGCATCAGTAGAGTAATAATAAATAAGGGATAGGGAATGTGAAAATTCACACCCTATTCCCATAAAACACCACATCAAAAGTTTAGTATTTCCAATAGATAGAGATGAAAATTCACGCTTTCACGTGAAAATTAAAATAGATGATAAAAAATAAATAAACAGGAGAGAGATGACATGGAGAGATACAAACAATATAAATACGAAGATGTAGGAGTATACATAAAACCAGAAATAGATGATAGTGAATTACACATTCGAACTAAGGTAAATATCCTTACAGGAGAGCTATACGATTACGGTTGTGAGCCAATTACAATGGTAGAAAGTAATATAAAAGGAGACTATGCAAAATTAGAAGAACTAATAGAAAAGATTGAGTGGTTTAGGGTCAGTGCAGTAATAATTTGGTCATATTCAGAAATTGAAGAAGATTTACTAGATAAGCTGAAGGAAGCTTGCTATAAAAATGGAATAGAGATAAATGCATATAAGGAAGATATTCAGTCATTGTTATTTGATTAAGAAGTAAGTAGAACGTGAAAAACCACGTTCTACTAAATAAAATCTACATTGATAAAACATAGTAGTATCAATATAAGAAGCTAAAAATTCACGTTTTCACGTGGAAATTAAAATAGATAATAAAAAACTAAATTAGGAGGCAAACAATGAATACATGCAGAATGAACATATACAGTAACTATAAAAATGAAAACGTAGCAATTTACGCTAAGAAAAGTTCAGAAAAAGAAAATGTAAATGAGCCTATAATGGGGAAAGTAACATGGATGAAAATGGAGATAGAGGAGTTTGGTGTAAACATACTAGAATTTGTAGATAGTCATACAAAAGGAGAGCATCAAGAGATAAATAAACTAATAGAGCTAGTAAAGAAAAGTGAAATAAAAGCAATCTTAATTTGGGATTTTGCTGATATACCAACAGAAATAGTCGAAATATTAGTAGACGAATGTAGTAAAAGAGATGTGTACTTAAATGGATTTCTAACAACTATAAATACAAAAGAGATAATCTAATTTAATAAATAAAAATAAATTACACCTAAAAAATAGCGTGAAAACGTGGAAATAATATTTAAACCCTTGGAACAACACGATGTTTAATGTGAATCTAAACGTGGTTTCAAGGGTAATTAGTGACAAAAAAATGGGAAAATAGTGTTTGGAGGACATTAAGATGACTAAAAAAGTAGCAATATATTGTAGAGTATCAACAGTAGAGCAAGCAGAAGAGGGCTATAGTATAGATGAACAAAGAAGAAGGAACATAGAATACTGTGAAAAAGAAGGACACGAAGTTTTCAAAGTGTATGAGGATAGAGGGATAAGTGGTAAGAATATTTCAGGTAGACCAGGATTAAAAGAGCTTTTACAAGATGCTAATGCTGGTAAGTTTGATTTAGTAATAGTTTGGAAACTAAATAGAATAAGTAGAAAGCTAATAGACATACTTAACATAGTAGATACACTAGATAAAAATAAGATAGCTTTTCGTTCTCTAACAGAAAGTTTTGAAACAGAAACTCCAGCAGGAAAGCTACAACTTAATATCATGGGAGCAATAGGAGAATTTGAAAGAGGTACTATAGCAGAGAATGTAAAAATGGGAATGATGGCAAGGGCTAGAGAAGGAAAGTGGAATGGTGGAAAAGTACTTGGATACGACATAGTAGAAATACCAAGTGAAGGAAAGAAGAGAAAAGATACTAAACTAGTAATAAATGAAAAGGAAACAATGACAGTAAGAAGAATATTTGAGTTGTATAGTGAAGGACATGGATACAAAGCTACTGTAAATAGAGTAAATCAAGAAGGTCATAGAAGTAAGAAAGGTAATGCATTTGCTACAGCTACAATAAAAGAGATACTAAAAAATCCAGTCTACATTGGAAAGATAAGATACAATTTAAGACAAGATTGGAATGAAAAAAGAAGAAGAAATATCAATCCTGACCCAATACTTGTAGATGGAGAACATGATGCAATAATAGATAATCAAACATGGGAAAAGGTACAAATAATATTAAAAGATAGAAGTAAAACTCACAATAGAGTCTATGATAGCGAGTTGATTCTAAGTGGACTATTGAAGTGTCCTGTTTGTGGAGCATCAATGACAGTAAGTAGGTCAACTAGAAAAAGAAAAGATGGAACTAAAGCAGTGAATGAGTACTATGCATGTGGCAATTGGAAGAACAAAGGAACAGCAGTGTGTAATTCTAACTCTGTAAAGGCAAAAGTAGCAGATGAGGTTGTAATAAATAAACTAATAGAAACAGTAAACAATGAGCTACTACTAAAGAAAGTAATAAATAACATCAACAAGAATAAGTCTACTAAATTAAAGCCAAAATTAGATGAAATGAACATAGTAAACAAGGAAATTGATAAGTTAAATAGAAAGAAGAACTCTAGCATAGAGCTATTTGAAGATGGAATATTGGCTAAAAACGAATTAGCAGAAAGAGTAAAGAAACTAAATGAAGAGATAGATACTTTGAAGTTTAGGCTAGATGAAATAAAGCAAGATGTAATGTTAGCAGAAGGAGAACCAATACCTTTTGAGTTAGTAAGTCAAGTGATGAAGAAGTTTGGACAAGTATTCAAGGAGAGTAGTACAAGGCAACAAAGAAAGCAGTTGTTGAACTTACTTGTATCTAAGGTAACGATAGATAAGTCAAGAGCAATAGATACTATAGAGTTACAGATAAATGAAGATGTAATAAGATACTTAGTGAAGGAAGGGTCGTCTGAAGAAGACGAAGACCCTTCCTTTTTTCATGTTTCAGCGCTTAATTGTACTTGCTTAAAATTTATAATATAATTAGAGTAAAAAAATAGGAGTATCAAAATGAGTGCAAGTTCAATGATAAGAGATAAGCTTATTCTTAATGGAGGTAAAGCTAAAGTAAAACTTTTAAGAGGAGATAAGTACTTCAATATTACATTAACAAATGAAGGCATATTAGTTGATAACTTAGATAAAGAACCATTGTTAGAATGGAAAGTATTTGAAAAAACAATAGAACTTTTAAAATCGAAAGGTGGTTGTGCAATAAAAGGAGATGCTATGGCATACAAGTTAGGTGAGGGAAATTTATCTATAGATTCAATAGAAGGATATATCGCAAAAGAGGTATATAGCAAAGAAATAGGAGATAGCGTATTTAGAAGGATAACGCCTATAGTAAATATTTTAATTTGGTCAGAGTTATGTGAAAATGGAAGAGGTAAATTAATATTAAAGTAAAAACACGCTCCTTTGAAGGTGTAACGGAGAACCGTATCACAAGTAAAGGAGCGCGGTTTTAGAATATAGATAATCAAAAAGAACAGTATAAGATAATAAGTACTGTTCTTTTTAATTATGTTTTCTAATTATCTTATTTTTACATTGAGATAATTAGCGATTTAGTCTATACTCAATGGATCTGTAATAGAAGGTGATGTTACTACTCTATTTTATATATTCATTTATTTACATTCATTCAACTAGTTTTGAGATATGCATTTTTTAGGGCAAGCAAGTTGACATGCTCCACAATCAACACAAGCTGATGGATTTATTATTCTTTTTTTATTTTCTAATTGTGTTATACATCCGACTTTACATACTCTTTCACAGGTTCCACAAGCGACACACTTAGATTTATCAATTATTCTAGGCATAGTATAATCTCCCTTATAAAGTTTGTTTACAAGAGCTAACTGTGACTTCTAATACTCTCGTTAAGAAAGGAAACTTATCTATCATCATTTTAAAGTTTTCCCCATCTTTTAAGAACCTAGCAGTTCCTTCAAGTAAAAATCCAGTTCCCATATATCTATATCCCATTACTTCGTGGCTACCTAGCGTTAATTTAACATTAGGATTAATATTTATATTATTCTCTGTGTTTATCATTGCAGCAGCAGGAATTAATATTTTATTTCCTTCTACAATAACTAGATAGCTATTCCATGTATTTGATGCATGAGCCTCATTATTTGCGCAAGTAACAATAGAAACAACTCCTTCATTATTTAAAACTTCTAAAAATTTTTCTGTAAACATTTTATATTCCTCCTTGAATTGTAGATATTTATTATCGTCGATAAATATTGTCTGGAATTATAATATAATAATTTTTTTTATGTGTCAACAATAAAATGTTATTTTCAATTCAATGTAATGTAAGTAAGGTGTCTTGAATCAAATTTAATAATAATGTATGATAAAGATATTATTTTTTAAAGGAGCGTAAAATTAAATGAAATTTTCGGTAGGAGTAGAATATGCACTACATTGTTTACTATATATGGTTAATTTAGAAGAAGGTAAATCAATTGGAATTAGGGATTTAGCAACATTTCAAGGTATATCAGAAAGTTATTTGTCTAAGGTATATTCAAGATTAAGTAAATCTGGAATAATAAAATCTGTACCAGGAGTAAAGGGAGGATATGCATTAGCTCGTAGTGCAGATAAGATAACATTTTGGGACGTTGTAGAAGCTGTAGAGGGAAGAGAACCATTCTTTCAATGTGCAGAGATAAGACAAAATAATATATTACTAGATAAGAATAATTTACCAGATACACATACTAAGTGTCCTTGTTTAATAAAGGTAGTTATGTTAGAGGCTGAAAATGAAATGAAAAAATATTTAAATAATAAGACATTAGAATGGCTATATGATCAAGTATATAATAATACACTTCCAAAAGAAATGGAAAAAGCAACAATTGAATGGTTTAAAAATACAAAAAAATAATATTATAAATAGGATAAAGCTGGATAAGGTAAAAATACTTTATCTAGATTATTCAGATGATATTCTAGATTATATATAGGAGTTATATAAAAAAGGTATAGTAATAGACTTTGAAAAATCATCTTACTCAGGAGTATATGTTAAAAATAACAACCTGCTTACTTTTTTTTAGTATGTATGTTAGAATGTAGGCAGGTGGTGATTGGATATGGAAAAATATCATATGTGTCCAAAGTTTGAAAATGCCTTTGAATTATTAGGAAAGAGATGGACTGGACTAATCATAAGAACATTACTGAGCGGGCAAAAGCGTTTTTCTGATATAGCAGATGCAATTCCAAATATGAGTGCTCGTATGCTAACAGAAAGATTTAAAGAATTAGAAAGCGAAGGAATTGTTATTAGAAAAGTTTATCCAGAAACACCTGTACGTATAGAATATGAACTTACAGAAAAAGGACAGGAACTTAAAACTGTTATGGATGAAATTCAAAAATGGGCGGAAAAATGGAATTAAATAAAATAATACAAAATAAATAAAAAGAATCTCCTATTGATTTAGGGGGTTCTTTTTATTTATTAAAAAACTATTGACTAATTATGATTAGCATGTAATAATATTTTCAAAGTTAGTAACTAAAAGTAAGTAACTATAAAATTTAGTTTTAATAAATATATGTAAGGGTATAAATTATTATTATTGAAGTATATATGGATAGTTTAAATTAAAAATATAAAAGGTATTAAAAAGGAGTGTTATAAAATGTTAAGAAAAATAGATAGTAAAAATATGGGAAGCAGTGATCTTGGATGGTTAAAAAGTAAATTTCACTTTTCATTTGCAGAGTATTATAATCCAAATAATATGAATTTTGGAGTTTTAAGAGTTATAAATGATGATTTAATTCAACCTAACACTGGATTTGGAACTCACCCTCATAGAGATATGGAAATAGTATCATATGTTGTTAATGGTGAACTTACTCATGAAGATAGCATGGGAAATAAAAATACTATAAGTCGTGGGCATGTTCAATACATGAGTGCAGGAACAGGAGTTTATCATAGTGAGTATAACTTTGGAAAAGATACATTAAGACTTTTACAAATATGGATTTTACCTGATAAACAAGGATATAAACCTAGCTATGGAGATTATAAATTTAATTGGAATGATAGACAAAATAAATGGCTTAATATTGTTTCAGGGAAAGATAAAAATGCACCAATAAAAATAAATCAGGATATGAATATTTATTCTTTAGAACTTGAAAAAGGAAAAGAGATTGATTTTAAAGTTAATGAAAAAAGACAAGCTTACTTAGTTCAAATAGAGGGAAATTCATCAATTAATAAAATTGAATTAAATGAAAGAGATTCAATGGAAATAGTTGAGGAAGATATTTTAATTAAAGCAAAAGAAACTTCTCACATTTTAATTTTAGAAATGAATAAACAAGATTAATATTAAAATTTAATTATGTTACCTGATCTTAATTTATAGACGAAAATATATAAATAGATTCATTTTAAAGATTTAATAAAGAACCGTATCACAAGTAAGTGATACGGTTTTATTATTAAAAAATATGTTATCATAAGAAGATGTTGATATAAATCGATTAAAAGGTAATTGATAACAATATCTATGTAATAAAGCATTATTTACAACTTTACACGCTCACATAAATATAATAACAAAACAGATGATAGAGAGTGGATATTATATACAATAAAACAAATAGACAATTGTAAATTTATACGACAAATAAAATATATAAAGACGGATAAAATTTTAGGGGGACTAATATGGATACAATAAAGGCTATAGAAGAACGAAGAAGTATAAGAAAGTTTCAAAATAAAATAGTACCAAAAGAAACAATAGAAAGATTGTTAGAATTAGCAACTAAATCACCTTCAGGTAAAAATCGTCAACCATGGAGATTTGTCGTTCTTCAAAATAGGAAGAAAGATGAGTTAGTAGATATGATGAAGAATGCATCAAATCTATATAAGAAACAAAATAAGTCTATTGGAAGTTTAGATTTAAGTACTAATTCAATTAATGAGGCATCTGCAGTAGTTTTAGTATTTAATGCATTTTCTAACTTTGAAGAAGACTATAATCACAACAGATTACTTACTGATACTCAATCAATAGGTGCTGCTATACAAACTATGATTTTAGGTGCGCAGAATTTTGGATTAGGTACTCTTTGGATTTGTGATATTTTTTACTGTAATAATGAAATATGCTCTTGGTTAAACCGTAAAGATGAACTTGTAGCAGCAGTAGCAATAGGGTATCCAAATCAATCTCCATATTCACGACCACGAAAGTTACTAAAAGAAGTTACAGAATGGATGTATTAAGAAAATCAAAAGCAAATATGGTATATAATTTATTTGATATAGGTCAATAAAGAATAGGGAGGGGACAGCATGAAAGAAAAATTTCGTTCTGCTTTAGGGATATCATATTTTATATATATACCGCTTTTTATATCAATTATCAATAAAGCAGTACAAATAGGATTACTTGGAGAGGACAACTTTATAACACAGATATTTGAAAAAATAAATTTTGAATCACCTGTAGGTGTAGGCAGTACATTATTTTTTATTATTTTTTACGCTATGACTTTTTATATTGTAAAATCAGATACTGATGAAATAATAGTATATGAAGATGATAATATAAAAAATAAAATTTATAAAAAATTAATTATATACAAGATAATGGTAGTATTAACCATAGTTTTATGTACATATATAACATTAGCTTCTAATAATATAGACATATTATTTACAAGTATATTTTTAATAGTAGATAGTGTACTTATTCTTTATGCAAAAAAAGGATATTTAAAATCTTATTTATACAATAGGCAACTTCAATGGTTTAAAGAAATAAATAATGAAGATATTTACAAAGATACTTATAAATGGAGAAAAAACGTAAGTTTAATGGATATGTAAAGGTAAATGCAAAGCATAGATATATGAATATAATTAAATATATACCAACAATTATTTTTGCAATAGTTTTTATGATGCCAGATTCGATTTTAATAAGACTTTTAATGGGATATATTTTATTATTTAATATTGCTGCGGTAGTAGAAAATTTATTTAGTCTTTATACAAGTACTAAAGGAGTATGTACATCAGTTAAAGAGTGTAGTAACAAAGGAAATCACTACTATATGGTAGTTGTTACAGACTATGAAAATAAAACTGAGATGAAATTTAGTATAGAACAACTATTTAATATAAGCGAGATGGATACAGTAGAAGTAGTATATGGAATTTTTAGCAAAAGATGTATAATGATAAATAATGTTATTAATATGCCAAAGGAAAGTCTTAAAAGTACTTATTTTTCATTATTTATATTCTTGGCAATTATAATAGGTATATTTATAAAAGCTTTTACACTAGATACAAATGAGTATGAATATAATGAAAATGAATATAAAAATACTACATACGGAGATACTACATATGAAGATGATTTTTATAATGAATATAAAAATGATATAGAATATATGGATAATCCCGATATAGTATTAACGGAACAAGAAATTTTAGATTTATATGAAAATACTAAAAAGGATACACTTGATTATGAGATTTTTCATCCTAATGAGTACTATGTAGAATCTACATTTAATACGTTTGAACATTATGAAGGAATGGTTAAGAGACAAATAGTAGATGAAAAAAGGTATGGGCAAATTTTATATCCATATACTTATGATGGTTATGAAAATAATACAACTATCTCAAAAGAGAAGGCAATGTATTTAATAAATTTAGTGTTACCTTCAGATGCAAAGGAAGAAAGATCATTAGTTAATAAAGGCTATGGAATAGTATGTAAAGTTTATTCATCTAGTAAAGGAACTTTTGTAGTTAGAATGCAAAGAAAGCAATACTTTAATGGGACAGAGCCTTATTATAATAATGATGAAATAGTAGATATTAAATATCTAAAACTTATAGAATAAACAATAATGAACCGTATCACAAGTAAATGATACGTTTTTTATTGCTTTGGGACAATTAATTAGAAATACATCCTAGAATATTAAGAAGTTATTAAAATAATAAATATACATTTTGAAAGTATTGTGAATTAAATTCTTCTTTAAAAATTAAATAATATGGTATTAATGATATATAAATGAGGATTAATTATTGTATAATTATATGAGTTAGTTGGTTATTAAACTACTAGATAAATTATAATTTGCAGATGGTTATCATATAGATGTTTTTGAAAACTTATAGCATGAAATGAATCAAAATTAGTATTTCTATTTTTAAATACAGAATATAAGCATATAACAGTAAAATTAAGTTTTAGTATAAATATGAAGACTTTTTGCATAAATTTCACAATTTTAAATTAAGTGTCCTGGGTTATAGAAAGGAGAAGCTATAATGAAAAAAATATTTGTCGTATCAGCAGGTATTGCTGGACTAATAGGAATATGGTTTTATCATCGTGATAAGAAATACCCTTTGACAAAAGGTTATTATCTCATGAATAAATTCAGTATACCAGGTAAAGTATTGACATTATCAAATATCAAGCTAGTTAATAGATTATTATCTAAAGAAGGATTACCCAAAACCCCTGATGATATTATTAGAGAAATACGATATATTAAGACTGAGGATAAAGGAAACATACCTTTAAGCATTTATAAGCTAAAAGATATGGATGACAATATACCTTGCCTTATTTATTTTCATGGCGGTGGATTTTTCTTTAAAGATGAGGCATACATGCATAGGCTTGTTTGTGAATATGTTAAAAAAGCAAAATGTATGGTTGTATTTGTACATTATAGAACTGCTGATGAATATCCATTTCCAACACCTTTTAAAGATTGTTGCAATGCTATTGAATATGTATGGGAAAATGCTGAGCAATTTAACGTAAACAAAAAGAAAATTGCATTAGGTGGAGATAGTGCTGGAGGTGCATTGACAGGTGCGTGTACACTATGGTGTAGAGATGAAACTGACATAAAACTGTGTTTTCAAATGTTGATTTATCCAGTAACTGATTCACGTATGGAAACTGAATCTATGAAAAAATATTCAGACTGTCCGCTATGGAATTCTTCTCTAACAAAAAAGATGTGGAAATTCTATTTGAGAAATGGTATTAAGGGAAAGAAAGAGTATATAAGCCCAATTTTAGCAGAAAGATTTTCAGAATTGCCACCTGCATATATAGAGACAGCTGAATATGATTGCATTCATGATGAAGGTATAGATTATGCTAAGTTTTTGACATCAGCAGGGGTAAAAGTTCAGTTAGAAGATGTTAAAAGTGTTTTTCATGGCTATGATGTATTTTTAAATACTGAAATAACAAAGAGAATGATTGAAAAACGTGCTCAAGCTTTATACTCTGCATTTTATGAGGAAGATATAGATTAACTGATTTATTAATACATGAGATGTAAATAATTTATGGTGATAAAGTTCAATCACAATCATATTAATTACTATTTATAAAACGTGAATTAAATATATATAATGAATTTAGAAATGAGAAATATCACAAACTTACATAGATTATAATAAAGGCTTAAATTAGTGAATAAAATAAAAGTCACGCTCCTATATGGAGAACCGTATCACAAATAAGTGATACGGTTTTTTATTACTAAACTATGATTTAAATCTTATATTTAGTATTTAGATTGCTATTAATAATTCTATATATCTAAGTTTAATATCTTTCTCATTTAATCTTTGAGCCAGAAACGATGCAGTTATATTTCAACTTCAATTTCAGATATATTTAATGCTTTTCCACCTACCAGCACACCAAGAACCTCTTTATTTTGAACTGCTAAGGAAATAATTATTTCTGAAGGTTTTTCCATTGAATAACCTTGTTCCATAACTATATACCCAGTATTGTTAGGGTTGATTTTATCATACTTAAACAGATAACACGCAAGAGCACCATTGGATGTACCAGTTGCAGACTCTTCTGGTATTCCGTAAAGAGGTTCCAAATTTCTGCAGTGAGCATCTGAATTATTAAGTGTCTCTAGTGTAAAGATATGATATCCAACAGCATTATATTTTTTGCTGATTTCTGCTACTTTTTCAAAATCTGGTTTTATTGCTGTTAATATTTCTAAATTTTGATAGGAACAATGATGTCTCTTAAACCAGTAGATACTATTTGAACTGGTAAATTTTCTTCTATTTCAGCTAAAGTAATATTCAAGGAATCTGCAATTTCTTCTTTACATATTGTTTCATAAAAGGTTGGAAGATTCTGATTCATTATGATTGACATATCTTCCTTTATTTCTATATTTAAAATTCCTGCTTTAGTTTCCTGTGTATATATACCTGGCTTTATTTGACCTAGACTCAATAATAAATAATAAACTCCCACTGTAGCATGTCCGCAAAGGTCTACTTCTTCAGTAGGAGTAAAAAATCTTACCTTGAAGTCTGCAAGGTCTGACTTCATTACATATGCAGTCTCACTAAAACCAATTATACCAGCAATCTTTTTCATATCATTTTCCAATAGATGATCAGCATTAAACACAACCGCGGCAGGATTTCCTCCTTCAATGGATTTTGCAAATGAGTTTAATGTAAAAGCTTTTATTTTCATAATACTAAATCTATCCCCCTTCATGCATTTTATAGTTTTTATAAGTTATAAAGTACTTTAACATTTAACAAGAAAATCCTCCTAGTAATAAAAAATCATAAATTATTAATTGATGATTAAGTAATGTAACCATAAGTCTGATTACTTTAACTTTAATTCGTATGTGATTAAAAAATACATTAAAAATTTAATGGTAAACAAATTCTTTACCAATGAAAATAAAAAATATATACATGCTATAATGGTTTAAACCAATAAGCGAAAGGTAGATGAATAGATTATGAAAGAACAACACATAATTGAAGTTAATAAAGACATTTGTATTGGATGTAGTCTTTGTAAAAATGATTGCCCAGTAAATAATATAATTATTAAAGATAAAAAATCAGTAATTAAAAATCAAGACTGTATAAAGTGCGGGCATTGTGTAACTATTTGTCCCACAAAAGCTATTACAATGACAGGATTTGATGAACCGCCGATTGAATTTACAAAACAACATACTTTAGATTCGAATGAATTGTTAATGGCAATTAAATCAAGAAGAACAATACGTAAGTTTAAAAATAAAGAAGTAACATCAGAAATTATAGAGCAAATTATTGAGTCGGGTAGGTTTACACCTAGTGCTAAAAATGCACAAGATGTATCATACATTGTTTTAGGTGATGACAAAAGTAAGTATGAGGAAATTGCAGTAAAATTTTTTAGAAGAATAAAACCAATCGTAAGTCTTTGGATGAAAGATGCAAAAGAAGTTACGATTGATGACAATTTCTTTTTTAAAAAGGCACCGATTGCAATAATGGTAGTAACTAAAGATAAGATTAGTGGTTCACTTGCAGCATCGAATATGTCATTAATGGCAGAATCTTATGGACTGGGTGTACTGTATAGTGGATTTTTTACAAGTGTAGTAAATAATTTACCAAAATTACGAAAACATTTAAATCTAAAATCCAAGGGTCATGTAGTGACAACGCTAGTTCTTGGATACCCAGATGTGAAATACAGACGTACTGCACAAAAAGAGATAGCTAATGTCAGATATTTATAAATGTTAAGGAGAAGTTTATGGAAACAGAATGTCAGGAAAGATTAAAAGAAATAACATCAAAATTTAAAATATGCCGTAAAGCTATTTCTGCTATGGGGGATGAAACTAGACAGTTGATTTTACTTACACTTTTGGAGAGTGACTTTAATGGAATTCGAGTAGGGGAAATCACAGAGAAAACACATCTATCTAGACCAGCCGTATCCCATCACCTTAAAATACTAAAAGAAGCGGAAATTGTGAATGTACGTAGAGAAGGAACAAAAAATTATTACTATCTTGATTCAAAGGAATCTCAGTGGGAAATATTAACTGACCTTATAAATCTTATATTTACTGGAATACAACATATTAGTAAAGATGATTCAAGAAAAGAGAAATAAACTAGATAAATTAATAATTCTATTCAAGCAATTAAGAGCGTAATAAGGTCTAGTTTGAATGGTAATATACCATTTAAATTAGACCTTATTACTAGATAACTTACTAATTAAAAAACTTAATTTAAATCATATTTTAGCAAGTGAATTTAATTTTTTAGTCAGCCTTTATTGTATATTTATTTTGGACAGACATACCTTACCATACCTTTACTATTCTTGCCATATTCAATAGCATCTTTTGGACATCGACAAATACATGCCATGCAATGGGTGCAATTCTTTCCCCAGTTTGGCTTCCCATTTTCAAGTTGAATATTTCCAAGTGGACAGATATTTTCACATTTTCCACAGGAAATACAAGCATCTGTAACATAAAATTTTTTAGAATGAACAAATAGTGGATAAAAATATCATTTACCAAACTACTGTTGAATTTGTCCTTAAATGTTACGTGAGGTTCTGGAAATGCTAAATTATTTCTAATGTATTGTGCTGTATCTGATATTATCTGCTCGGATTGTTCTATTATCGCCAGCGCCTCATTTTTATCAGGTGTCTTAAAAAGTGCGATATAATTTTCAGGCATTATGATAGATTTACATCCTTTATAATTCATCCCTTTTGCTATGCATAGTTTCTTTAAATATTTGCCTGCATCTCCATTTGAATCTCCACAGGTCATTACAAAATAAATATCGCGGTTTCCACCTAATTTTGTTTTCATCAGCCATTCATGAACAATACGGGGAATACGCCATGCATATGCTGGTACAACTATAACCCATGGTTTATCAGAAGTTAAATAGGAATAATCACAATTTCGGATTTTTTCAAAGAGATTCAATGATTCATTCCCAATCTCTTTTCCGATTCTTTTTGCTACATAGGCACTGTTGCCCGTGCCAGAAAAATACATAATCATAACCTCAACCACTCCTTTAGTAAATTAATTTCAAAAATTGTAATTAATTTAGTTTATCTTTATCTATACTTATTATATTTTTTGCCGTAACATTGATTTTTTCGTTAGTATTTGTTAAATATTATAGCAGACAAAATAAATATTAGGGTATTAGTAAAGAAATTCGTTACCATTAAGATATCATAATAAAATAAAATTGAAGTGAATAATTAGCAATAGATATCAATAAAATACAATAAAGTTAAATAAAGTCCAATAAAATATATTGACGGAATGCTTAGAATAAAATATAATGAGTCTATAAATTGAGAAAGAAAGGATTAATTTTAATGGAAGAAAAATTTTATACAATTGATCAAATTGCAGAAATATTAGGTATGCACCATAAAACTATAAGAAAATTCATAACAGAAGGTAAGCTTAGAGCAAATAAAGTTGGAAAGCAGTGGAGAATATCAGGACATGATTTAAGTCTTTTCATGGAAAATAATAATGTTAGTATTAGAAATAAAAATGAAGTAGAAAATGAAAAAATTGAATTTTCTACTAGTGAGGTAGATACTAGCAAAAGAATTAATAAAATAAATATATCTACTGTTATAGACATTAATGAGGTAGATATGGATGAATATAGAAAAATATCAAATATGCTTTTAGCAGTAATGAATAGTAAAGATTCAAAAATGAGTAATTCAACTATTAATATAAAGCACTACAAAATAGAGAGAAATTTAAAAGTAATGCTGTGGGGAGATATTGAATTCACCAAAGAAATGTTGGATTTTATATCTACACTTACGCAAAAAGATGATATGTAAACAGAAATTAGGTGAAAACATGAATTATAAAATCGTAGAGAAAACAAATAAAAAATATATTGAAGTTAAACAGCCACTTACTTGTGAGTCTGATGTATTAGATATTATTGGCATCTGTATTTCAAATGATATTAAATTATTAATGCTTAGAGAAGAAGTATTTACTGAAGATTTTATTAATCTTAAGTCAGGTTTAGCAGGTATAGTTTTACAAAAGTTTATGAATTATCATATAAAAGCTTCAGCAACAATAGAAGATAAGAATAAAATTAGTGAAAGACTTGGGGAGCTAATATATGAATTAAATAAATCAAATAATTTCAGAGTATTTGATAATAGTGTAGATTCTGAAAATTGGATTTTAAATATTAAACAATAAGGAAGTATAATTATGACAACAAGTAGCAGTAAAATAGATAATAGAAATATGGAAGTAGCATTTAAGTCTGAAGAAGGAAAAAAAGAAGTTTTAAAATATTATGAATCACTAATTAAAAATTGGGATTTTCCACACGAAGAAATTAGAGTAAATACAAGCTATGGAGAAACCTTTATTATAGCTAGTGGTAAAAAAGAATTACCACCCCTTATATTACTTCATGGTAGTGGGATGAACTCAGTAATGTGGATAAATGAAATGGTGGAGTACTCAAAAAAATCATAGAGTATATGCAGTTGATATGCCTGGAGAACCAGGTAAAAGTGACGAAAATCAAATACCATTTAATGGAGATGATTTTTCAAATTGGTTAAATGAAGTTTTCAATTCTCTAGAAATAGAAAAAGCAAGTATTGTTGGAATTTCTTTAGGAGCATGGTTAGGAACAAAGTTTGCTATAAAGTTTTCACAAAAGGTAAATAAGCTAATACTACTTTGTCCAGCGGGTATAGGTCCTCAAAAAAAGTCTTTTATTTTTAAATTCTTATTCTATTCGTTGTTTGGAGAAAAAGGAATTGATAAACTTTACTATAAGATAAATGGTGATAAACTTATACCTGAGGTAATGTTAAATTATCAAAAGCTAATTGCAAAGCATTTTAATTTTAGAAAAGTAACTATTCCTATATTTTCAGATGCTGAATTACAAAAATTAACAATGCCAGTTGCATTATTTGTAGGAGGCAAAGATGTAATGCTACATTCTGAAAAGACTGCAAAACGTTTAGGATCACTATTAAATCATGCTAAAATAAATTTAATTCTTGAGGAAGGGCATTCAATTGTTAATCAAGGAGATGAAATAAGAGAATTCTTAAATTAATATTATATAAATTATATTAATGATTTTATAACAATATATAAGTTTAATAGATAAATGTATCTTATAGTTTAAATTGTTGAAACTATAAGATACATTTGTTTTTAATACTTCTATATTACATTTTTTCACAAAATCAATCTCTCCTATAATTTTAAACTCTTATTTATATAAATATAGTCTATATCATATTCAACATATAAGCCTATATTATAGTAGGTTTAAAAAATGGATAGATAGATTTTTAGTTATGTTCAGCAGATTCTGCATCTGCTTTAGTTTTATGAACTGTATTACGTGGATGCTCAGGCGGAGCATAGATAGCGTATAATTTAAGTGGTTTATTTCCTGTATTAATTATATTGTGCCATTTACCAGCAGGTATCATGATAGCATAGTCATCATAGATTTTTCTTTGAAAATTTAGATTATCTTCACTATCTCCCATTTTAACAATCCCTTGACCTTCTTCAATACGTATGAATTGATCACCTGTTGGATGAACTTCTAGACCTATGTCATCACCAACATCTATGCTCATTACAGTAACTTGTAAATTATTTCCTGTCCATAAAGCAGTACGGAAAGTATTATTTTTCTCAGTAGCATCATCGATATTAACTACAAATGGGTCTGGACCATAATCCTTCAATCTAGTAAATGGTATATTAAGGCTTGATTTATACATTTGTGAGTTAACTGCAAAATGGTATGGATACATATTATACATTTGTGAGTTAATCCAGAAAGGATATGGGTACATATTATACATTTGCGTGTTGCTCCAGTAAGGAAATGGAAATAGCTTATGAGAATTATACATATTTATCACCCCCTTTTATAGGCTTTATACAGTGTATGATATATATTTAGAGGAGATGCTTACCTTAATAAGTAATAAAAAATAATATGTTAAGATATATATTATCAATTTATGATAGGAGGATTAGGATTAATTTTTGCCATTTTCACATACCGGATTTATCTTGATTTATTAAGTATAAATAAGGCGATAAATGTAAAATTATATTATCGAAAAATGCAAATAAATAACAAATATAAAATAAATATTAAAAAAAAATTTGTTTTATGTTAAAATAAATTTAACAGAAAGTGAATATTAATTTAAATGGCAGGGAGATAAAATGAATAAAAATACAAAAAAAATAGCATCAATTGTACTAGTAACATCTTCTATAACTAATGTGTCTACATTAGGAGTATTTGCAGAAGGACTTACTAACAAGCACACAACAAAGATTGAAAATATAAGTACTAAGGCCTTACAGGAAAACGATATTGTAAGTATACCTGATGAAAATTTAAAAAGGGAATTAAATTATGCATTAAGCCAAAAAGTAGATTCTAATATAACAGTTAGGCAATTAAGTAGTTTAAAAAAATTACAGTTAAGCAATAAAGAGATAAAAAACCTTGAAGGTCTTCAATATTGTACAAACTTAACTGATTTACAAATATTTAATAATCAGATAAAAGATATAAGTCCATTAAGTAGCTTAGGAAATTTAACAAATTTAAGTATGTTTAACAATCAAATAAGCGATATAAGTGTATTAAGTGACTTAATAAATTTAACAAATTTAAATTTAGGTGGAAACCAAATAAGTGATGTAAGTGCATTAAGCGAACTAACAAGCTTAAAAAGCTTAAGCTTAAGTAGGAATCAAATAAATGATATAAATTCACTAAGTAAATTAATAAATCTAACAGATTTAGACTTAGAGGGAAATGATATAAGTAATATAAGTTCACTAAGTAGACTAACTAATTTAGAATGGATAAATTTAAATGAAAATAATTTAACTAATACAAATGGATTAGATAAGTTAATTAATTTAAAGAACTTAAGTTTATGTGAGAATCAAATAAATGATATAAGTTCATTGAGTAAATTAACAAATTTAGAATCTTTAGGCTTACACACTAATCAAATAAGTGATATAAGCTCATTAAGTAATTTAATAAATTTAAATTCTTTAACTTTATTTACTAATCAAGTAAGTGATATAAGTCCATTAAAAAATTTAAAAAAGTTATATCATATTAATGCTCGTCATCAAAGCATAGTATTACCAGCAGTAGTAAGTCAAGCAGGTGAAAATATATCTGTTAAAAATGAAGGTATAGGTATGGATGGTGAACCTATAGTACCTAAATATATATCTAATGGTGGTATATTAAATAAATCAACTAACTATATCACTTGGAAAAGTGCGAATATATCAAATGTAGATAGTGTATCGTATGATTTTGAATATTATGATAAAGAAAATGTTCAAATATTTGCAGGTAAAGTTACTCAGCCTATAGAATCAGTTTCGGAAATTAAAATAAAAAATCCTATTTCTGGTATGTATGTAGGTAATAATCATAAATTAATAGCAAGTGTAAATGAAAAAGATACAGAAAATGTAACTTGGTCAGTAGATAATGAAGATATAGCAACTATAAGTAAAGATGGTATATTAAATGCTAAAAAGCCAGGCAGTGTCACTGTAACTGTTAAGTTAAATAATAGTGATATAAGTAAAAGTATTAATATAGAATTAGTAAACTTTTATGACAATACAAATATTCCAAGCA
>NZ_HG529243.1 GCF_000499525.1 Faecalimicrobium dakarense
AAATATTCCAAGCATAGTTAAAGATGTTATAGATACAAATGTATTTACACCTATATATTCTGATGCCAATGGAACACAAGATAATCCAGTTATATTTAACTTAAAAAATAATGCAACTTTAAGTGATGTAGATAAATTTATAAATGATATATCAAAGTTATCACCAAATATTTTAGAATCTAAGGTAGAGGGTAATTATACAACATATAAAATAAGAATAACTTCAGATAGTAAAACATCAAATTATTCATATATAGAAATAAAAATAGATAATAATATGCCAAATGCTAGTGAGATAAATCAAAAGATAAATAAATTAAAAGAGTATAAATCAAAAATAAATGAACTAGTAGGAATGAATAGATTTGATACGGCAGTTAAAGTTAGCCAAACTGGATGGAATACAAGTGAAAATGCAGTTTTAGTTAATGCTAATTCATTAGCAGATGCATTATCAGTAACACCATTTGCAGCACAGGAAAATGCTCCAGTATTGTTAAGTAATTCAAATAGTTTAAATCAAGCTACAAAAGCAGAGTTTAAGAGATTGGGAGTTAAAAAAGTTTATGTAATAGGTGGAACTACTGCTATTAGCGAAGATATAGTTAATGAACTAAAATCAATGGGAGTAACAGTTGAAAGAATCTATGGTCAAGATAGATATGAGACTTCACTTGCTATTGCAAATAAATTAAATAATGTAGATAAGATTGCAGTAGTAAATGGAGATACTGGGTTTGCGGACGCGGTAAGTATAGCACCAGTATGTGCAAGAGATAATATGGCAATAGTGTATACTTCATCTAGAAATGGTCTTAAGACATTTGAAGATTATTTAAAGAATAATAATATAACAACAAGTTATGTTATAGGGGGAACAACAGCACTTCCAGAAAACTTAATAACTGGACTTAAAAATCCTATAAGAATAGCAGGGTCAGATAGAAACTTAACTAACTTAAATATAATAGAGAGATTTTTCTCAAATACAAATCATAATAACCAAACAGAGCTTAATAATATATTTGTAGCTAAAAATGGTTATGGAAGTCCAAATGATTTAATAGATGCATTATCAGTAGGTGTATTAGCATCAAAACAAAATGCGCCAGTAATGTTAGTAAGTCCAAGGGGATTAGATAAAAATCAATCAACAACGCTTTATCATACATTTGCAAAACAACTAACAAAAGTTGGGGGAAATGGAAATGAGACAGCATTTGAGCAATTACAAAATCAAGTGAATCATATAAAATAATAATAAATTAAATATGTTATAATTTTATTATTTACTATACTATTATTTGTAAGGAGATAGCTTAATGGAATGGTTAGAAAAGTTAAATGAAGAACTACACCATGTATCACCCTCAGTTGCATAGAAGGAGGGAACTTTCTTAAAAACATATCCACCTATAAGTTTTAAAATAACTATAAAGGGAGTGGAACAAATGGAGTATAGAATAGTAAAAAAGGAAGAAATGAGAATAGTTGGTGCAAAAACTTTACTAGAAAAGAATGTTGAGGAGACCCAATGAATTCAAAGTTTGAAGTTTGGATACCAATTAAAAAAAGTTTATAGAAATTGATATAATTAACCACAATAATAAGTGGCAGAAAACTAATTACCTTTTAAAATTATTGTAGCATGAAAAACCGTATCACAAGTAAGTGATACGGCTTTTTTATTAATTTATAACATCATTGATCCTATCACACCGAATATTAAAAGAGGTATATTATAGTGAAGGAATGTAGGAACGCAAGTATCCCAAATATGATCATGTTGTTTATCGGCATTAAGACCTGCTGTTGGTCCAAGAGTGCTATCTGAAGCAGGAGATCCAGCATCACCTAAAGCACCTGCAACCCCTACTAATAATATTATAGCTTGTGGGCTAAACCCTAAACTAAGTCCTAGTGGGCAATATATTGCGGCTATTATAGGTAAAGTACCAAAAGAACTTCCTATACCCATAGTGACTAATAGTCCAACTAAAAGCATAAGTATTGATCCTATAAGCTTACTATCTCCAACAATACCTGTAACTGAAGCTACTAAAGCTTCTACTGAACCAGTTTCTCTTAATACACTTCCATATCCTGCAGCTACAAGCATTATAAATCCTATAAGCCCCATCATTTTAACTCCACCATCTAATAAATCATCTACTTCATTAAATTTAATAGCACCAGTTAAAAATAGTACAATAATTGCACAAAGTCCACCTAGTGGGAGAGAACCTGTTTTAATTTGCACCAAAAATGCAGTTGCTGCGCCTAAAAGTGCACACCAGTGTTTCTTTGTCATTTTTTCATCCATTTCTTGTTCATCTAATCCATCTATTGCTAGATCCTCATAATTTCTTGGTTTTCTATAAGTTATAAATACTGCAATAAGTAATCCTAAAATCATACCTATTGCCGGTATCCACATTACGCTAGTAACCATGTTTGTTGTAGTATCAATTCCATTTGCAATCAATTGATCTCTAATAATATTTTGGAATATTAGACCAAATCCTACTGGAATTGCTATATATGGTGTTTTTAATCCGAATGTTAATGCGCATGCAACGGCTCTTCGGTCTATTTTTAATTTATTCATAAGTTTTAATAATGATGGAATTAAGATTGGTATAAATGCTATATGTACTGGGATAAGATTTTGAGAAAAACATGATATAAATGCAATTAATAATATGAATATTACTTTTTTTCCTTTTACTACTTTAGAAATTTTTCTGGCTAGTATTGAAGCTAAACCTGTTTTACTTACAGCTACAGCTAGTGCACCAAGTAAGATATAACTTAATGCGGTTTCTGCGTTTCCACCCATACCTCCAACTAGTGTTGACATTGCATCTGCTATAGGCATTCCTGAACAAACTCCAGCTACTATTGCTGATATCAGTATAGATAATAATACATTACATTTCAACAAACAAAGTATTATCATAACTGCAATAGATACTACTACCGGATTGAATAATACCATACAACATCCCCCCTTTAAATTTTCGGAATTTTTTATATATTCAATTTGATTATATCACAACTTATATAGGTAAATGTGTTTTTTATAAAAAAAATCCTATTAGAGCATTTTTAATTCAGTATAAATTTATTAGCATTATAGTTACTTTTGAATGTAATCAAAATCGTTACGTTCTTTTCTTCAAATCATTGCAGTGAAGTGATGCACACAAATAGTAGGTTGTAGGGGATCTTGGTAAAGAGTATAATATTTCAGTTGATATAGGCCTTACAGATGATGATATTGTTAATGCTGATGGAAGTGTGCAGACATTAATGAAATTATTAAAAGATTAGGTTTGGTAGTGGTAACGGATTGTAGGAACATCGAAGACCTTGGATAAAACTTGTTCAAGTATTGTTTAATTACAATATTTAATGTGCATACTACAATTATTAAATAAAGTGAAAAATAAGAAATTAGGTGATTTTAATGATATACATATATAATTGTTATGGAGGAACCCACTCATCTATTTTAGCAATGGCTTATCACTTAGAAATGCTGGATGAAACTCGAGAACCGACTAAGGATGAAATATTGAATTTACCTAACTTTAATAAGTTAGTATATGGAAATCGTGGAGAATTTTTTTATTATGGAAGTGATAAAGATGGAAATAAAGTCTATGTTGTAGGGAGAGGACGTTCAAAGGTCTTAATTCCAGGCTTATATAATCTAGCTTCTATGCTTCATAAACAAAAGCTATTAAATGAGAAAATTATATTTTCCAATACGTCGCCAACGGTTCCATTACCGATGACCTTTGGTGGATTATTTTCTAGATGGTTAAAAATTGATTTTATAGGAGTCCCTTTGCTTGTAAAAGGAGCAAAAAAATCATACAAGGACGTTATAAAGCTTGTAAATCACACAAAGAAGGCAGCAAAGGAAGATAAGTCAGAGGTTATTATTTTAGATAATAAGGAATTTAAGAAAAAATGATTTTTAACATTTTTTATTGTACTGATTTTATTTTTGATAATTGATACTATTGTCATATATATACCAAAGTTCTATAGGAAGGAATCCATATGATTCAAATTTTGGTATACTGACAGAAGTTATATTTTGTTTCCACCTTAAAAAACTCCTATACTACTGTTGCGGCAAACCGTATCACAATCAAGTGATACGGTTTTTATTATTAAAAATTATGTTATTATAAGATGATGATGCTATAAATCGATTAAAAGGGAATTGATAACAAGACGTAAGTAATAAAGCATTATTTGGAGGAGATATGAAAAAAAGCATATTAATGATAACTCCTGAAAATGAGGAGATTAATAGATTTAGAAAAAGGCAGATAAACAACTTTATACAAATAACAATGCCGTATCTAGCAGCATTTATTGATGAAAGCAAATATGAGATTACATTAATAGATGAGTATAATCAAAAAATACCTTTTGAAAAGTATTATGATTTAGTTGTAATTACAGTTAATACTGCAAATGCACCTCACTGCTATAATATTTCAAAAATATTTATAAATAAAGGGAGTAAAGTTGTTTTTGGAGGACCACATGCAACTCTTTTACCAGATGAAGTAAAAGAATACTGTGATGTAGTAATTATAGGGGAAGCTGAGGATAGTTGGCCAAAATTTTTAGATGAGTTTTACAATGGAAACTATGATAGTGAATATAAATGTTTAAACACTCCATCATTAGAGGGAATTCCAATACCAAGAAGAGATTTAATAAAAGGTAGATTCTTTACTAAAGGTGCTATTTTTGCAACAAGGGGATGCCCTTATAGTTGCTCTTATTGCAATCTAAAGCAAATATATGAAGACTCATTTAGGAAAAGACCAATAAATGAAGTAATAGAGGATATCAAAAGTAGCAAAAGTAAGTTTTTTGTTTTTTGGGATGATAATTTCTTTGGAGATATTGAGTATGCAAAAGAATTATTAAAAGAACTTAGTAAATTAAATAAAAAATGGGCAGCTCAGGTTACTTTAGAAAGATGCAGAGATGAGGAATTGTTAAAGTTAGCTAAAAAAGCAGGATGCATTTATTTCTTTGTTGGACTAGAGTCTTTTTCAAAAGAAACTCTACAGAGTGTGAACAAGGGATTAAACAATGTAGATAAATATAAAGAGTTAATAGATTCTGTTCATAAATATGGAATTTGTATACAAGCAGGAATAATATTTGGATTTGATACTGATACAAAAGACGTATTTAAAACAACTCTAGATATGTGTAATTTCCTAGGAATTGATGGAGTTACAGTTAGTATACTAACACCACTTCCTAAAACACCGCTATATTATCAATTAAAAAAAGAAGATAGATTATTAACTGATGATTGGTCATATTATAATGGAAAAACTAGGGTAGCATTTAAACCAAAGAATATGAGTACAGAGGAACTGTTTGATGGATATATGTGGTTTAGAAGAAATTTCTATTCCTTAAAATCAATAGCCACTAGATTAAGCAAATCAAAAGCTAATATTTTATATAATTTAATAGTTAATTTAGGATATAAGATTTCAATAAGAAAAACAGTATAATTATTTAATTCAAATTTAAGTCTATATGGATAATTGTACCAATTTAAAATTTGTAATATAATTAGAATTGATAATTATCTAACAAAATGTAACAAAACAAATGAAGAAAGAAGGAATAGTTTTATGGCTCTTTGTTGTAGGGATTTATTTCAACTTAAAAATTTTTCAAAAGCAAAGCTATTAGCTGGGGAGAAGGGGTTAAACCGTGAAATTTCTTGGCCTTATGTAAGAATGACAGAATCTATTTCTCAGTGGATTTACGGGGGAGAATTGATATTTGTTATTTACACAGATATAAAAAAGGATGATAATAGTTTTTTGTTATTGATAGAAGAATGTATTGATAAAAAGCTTTCTGGAATTGTGATTTTAATTGATGATAAACATATAAATAACATACCAAAAAATGTAATAGATAGGGCAGATGAAGAAAATTTTCCTGTATTTATAATGCCTTGGAATATTAAATTAATAGATATTACACAAGAAATTTTATTTAAATCAGAACAAAAACAGGAAGAAAAAAAGAATGCAAAGCATTTTTTAGAGTCAATTATTTTCTCACAAGATCAGTTAAAAGAAGATATACAGGCTCTAGCAGAATTTTATAATATAAAATTAAGGCCTTTTCACTATGTATGTATATTTAAAATTAAAAAGACATCTAATGTTTCCTATGATTTAGAGCAGATTGGTAAACATATAATTCATTCATTAGAAGAAGCATTAAATGTAAAAAATCAAACTTTAATTCCTATGGAATATGCAAATAGCTTAATGTTTTTAATATTTGCAAATGACTATAAAGAAGGAGAAAAGTCATTAGAAACTGTTGAAGCGGTGTTTAACCTTGTAAGTTCTAGATATTCAGACGTTGAAATTAGCTTAAGCTTTAGTCGTATAAGGGAAGCGAATTCTGATATAAAAATAAGTTATAAAGAAGCTTTTAAAGCTTTATCTATGATTGATATATGCCATAGAGATTCAAAAATTATTAAGTATAAGGAATTGGGAATTGTCAGGTGGTTAGTAGAACTGGCTGATATTAAGGAGATTCAACAGTATTGTTATGAAAACTTGGGGCCTATTTTAGAACATGATAAAAATCATGGAATGGATTTAATGGGTACTTTAAAATGTTATTTCCAAAATAATAGACATTTATTAAAGACTTCTCAAGAGCTTTTTATTCATAGAAATACATTGATTTACAGATTATCAACAATCAAAGAACTTTTAAAAATAGATTTAGATGATGCAATGATAGATTTAGAACTTTTTAATAGCATATTAATTTATGAATTTATTAACCTACAAAATAAAAAACCCCTATGATAATACATAGGGGTTAATTTTAAACTTCCAGTTCCTCTTTAGTTTCTGATGTATTATCTTTTGCAAAAGATAATACTAAAACTCCTGCAAAAATTAATATACATGCCACAATTTTTATAGGCGTTATCTTTTCACCTAACAATAACACTCCAAATATTACACTTGTTATAGGTTCAAAAGTACTTATAACAGCTGCCTCGCTTGCTCCAATATATTTTATACCAACTTGTAACAATGATAGGGCAACAACTGTACATAAAAATGCAAATACTATAGATATAATCCATGATTTAGTTGTTAGTGTAAATAAAACAAGTTCATTAGTAAAAATACCATAGATAAACATACCTATACTTGAAGCAATCGCTACATAAAATGTTATTTTAAATGGAGATTCACTTTTTAGTCCGCTTTTGTCCATAAATATAATATAGAATGCATAAAACGCTCCTGAAGCAACTGCTAAAATTAATCCAAGTAACGTAGATGAATCAAAAGAAGCGGAATTTAATGATTCAATAAAGAAACATCCTATACCACACATAGCTATAACTAATGCTATAATCTTTTGCTTGCTTAGCTTTTCATTGAAGAATAGTACACATCCAAGTGTTACAAATATAGGGTAAGTGAAGTGTATAGGAGTTACTATTCCTACATCTACATGAGCAAAAGCTATATTTAGCATTAATGTTGTTATTGCATTTCCAATAAATCCTAATATTACTAAGTTTTTTAGTTGATTCTTTGTTATCTTTAAATCAATTTTCAAAAATAAAACTATTAGTAATAAAAAGGGCAAACTTAAAAAGTTTCTTAAAAAAGTTAATGTTACAGGATTACTTCCTCCAGCACCATAAGTCATAGGACCTAAGGTAAAAGCAAAACCAAAGGTAATAGAGGATAGCATTGTTAGAACTATTCCTTTTAATTTCATAAATTTACCTACTTCTTTCTATAAAGATTTATTTGAATGCTTCTTCAACTATTTTTAATATATTTGGAATAACGTCATCTACAATTATTTTTCCTCTTGCAGCTGAAGATGATTTAGCTGATGCAAGTATTCCAGTCTCAGGAACGATATCTTTTTCTATAGGATATCTAAAATAAGTTGCTGGACTAGCATTTTCAGTATCTAATATTTTATCTTCTCTAACAAGTTCTGGTGCAAAATACATCATTAATGATGTTTCTGTAACAGCAGCATGTTCTAGAGCCCACCCTGGGAATGGCACTTCATCAAAAACTTTATCAATTACATCAGGTGACATTGGATCCCACCAGTTAGTAAGAAGAATTTTTACTTTGTCTCCATATTTTGCAGAACATAGGTCCATAGCTTCTACAATAAATGCTTCATTTTCAAAGTGAGCACTTAAAATAAATATTTTTGTAAAACCATCGCGGACAAATTCATCAATTATATCCATTACTAAAGCCTGTAATGTAGCTCCGTTTAAGTCTATAGTTCCTGGGAATAATGGACCACCACCGCTTAATGGTTTAGATTTATAACCATAAGAAAGAGTTGGAGCAACTACACCATTAATTTTTTCAGCTATACGATAAGCAAACTCTTCTGCTAATACAGCATCTACACAAGTAGGTAGATGAGGACCATGTTGCTCTGTAGCACCTATTGGTAATATAATTACATCATCTTTTTTCTTAGCAAATTCTTGCCATGTCATGTTTTTCATTTTAACATTTTCGTACATAATAACGTCCCCCTTTTTAATTAAAAAATTTTCCTTTAAGTACTTTTAAACAATGAGCTTTTTACTCTCAAGAAGTTTCATTGCACTAATTAGTATATACTTAGAAAATTTTACATACAATGTACAAAAAATACAAATAAATCTCCTAAAATATGTTCTTTATGTGCACAGTCATATTAAAATTTTATTGTATGGTTAGTACAATGACTAGTGTATATTTTCATGTTAGACTTTGAATGTCGCTAATGAAATAGCTAAAAATAATAGAAGGGGGATTATTAAAATGAAAGTAATATTATTTAAAAATGCTAGATTAAAAGGAAATGAAACATTAGTTGATTTACTTGTTGAAAATGGAATATACAAAGAAATAGGTCCAAATCTTTCACAAAAATATAAAGATGTAGAGACTTATGATTTAGAAGGAAATCTAGTTGTTCCACCTTATGTTGATCCACATATTCATTTAGATTATGTATATACAGCTCGTATGGCTGGTGCAAATAATGGAACAGGAACTCTTTTTGAAGGAATTCAAAGATGGTCTGAGACAAAATCAAATATGACAATAGATGAAATAAAAGACAGAGCTAGGATTGCACTAAAAAAAGAGATTTTATATGGAACTCAATATCTTAGAACACATGTAGATGTAACAGATCCAAAGCTTACTTGTTTAAAAGCAATTATGGAATTAAAAGAAGAAGTAAAAGATGTTGTTGATATACAAATTATAGCATTTCCTCAAGAGGGAATGTATTCATATAAAGACGGTGATAAATTAGTAGAAGAAGCGTTAAAAATGGGAGCTGATGTAGTAGGGGCTATACCTCACTTTGAATTCACAAGAGAAATGGGAGAAAAATCAGTTAAGAAAACTGTGGAACTTGCTATGAAATATAACAAGTTAATTGATATTCACTGTGATGAAACAGATGATGAACAATCAAGATTTCTTGAATTATTAGCTGCTGAAGCTTATATGAATGGAATTGGAGAGCTTACAACAGCAAGTCATACTTGTGCTATGGGTTCTTACAATAATGCATATACTTTTAAACTATTTAAGCTTTTAGCATTATCAAAACTTAACTTTATATCATGCCCGACTGAAAATATTCATTTACAAGGAAGATATGATACATATCCAAAAAGAAGAGGGCTTACAAGAGTTAAAGAATTAAATGATGCAGGTATTAATGTTTGTTTTGCACAAGACTCAATTTCAGACCCATGGTATCCATTAGGAAACGGAAACTTAATGAATATTCTTGATGCAGGAATTCATATTTGCCATATGATGTCATTTGAAGAAATTAAAAATGCATTAGATTTAATAACAGTAAATGGTGCTAAAACTCTTCATATAGAAGATAAATACGGCATAGAAGAAGGTAGGGATGCTAATTTTATAGTATTAAATGCAAAAAATGAATTTGATGCAATATTAGAAAGAGTTGGAGTTAATTGTTCTGTTAGAAAAGGTGAATTCTTATTTAAAAGAGAGCCAGAAGTAATTAATACAAAAATTTCATTATTAAAATAATTATTATACTAAAAAGGATTAAGTCAGTATTGGCTTAGTCCTTTTTTATATTCATACGTCATGATACTTTTTCTATTACTTTGAAATATTAAAGTTATATATTTGACTAAAGTAAAAATATACTGTATACTTATCAAGTACCTATTAGTACTTGTTAGTACTGATGGGTACTTGTTAGTTTTGTAAAGTTATTTTGGAGGTTTATATGGAAATAAAGCAAGAATTAATAATGAATGTAGCAAAAAAATGTTTTAACAGTCATGGAGTTAAATATACATCAATTGATGAGATAGTAAAAGAATGTAAAATATCAAAATCAACATTTTATAAATGCTTTTCAACTAAAGAAAACTTAGTAGTGGAAATGCTACGTTATTCAAGCGATAAATTCTTAGACCAATCTAGATTAATAGATGAAGGTACTCAAAGCACACCTAAAGAAAAATTAAAAGAAAAAATAAATCTTGGATTAGAATATCTAAAGTCAAATAGGTACTTCAACGTACATATTCTAGGAGAATTCACAGAAATAAATGGAAAGCCAGTTGAGGAAATAAAACATATAATTAAATCTAAATTAGTGAAAATATATTATGATAGCTTAATTGAAGCATATGGAAAAGACATTAAAGCATTTATATGGGAGCTTATATTTGTGCTTGATAGTATAATTCATGAATTTGATTTAATTACTCGTTTAAATAAAAAAGAATTAGATGAAGATTATATAGTTGATTTTACTTTAAGGCAGCTAGATTTAAATGTAGAAAATTTAAAAAATAACGAGTGCATGATAACAGAGAATATCTTCTACACAGTTAAAAAAGATGATGAATTAAAAATAGAAAATGATTTACATGAAAGATTATTAGAAGCAATTGAAGATATAAAATTCAAAATAGAAAATGATAACTTAAATAAAAAACTTAAAGAAGCTATTTTAAAAGTAGAGCAAGAGCATAAATTAAACAATTATAATTCTTTAATGATGGATGCAATGATAGCATACTTAGAAAAAGAAGAAACATTGAAGAAAGAAATAGACAAATTAAAAAATATAAAGTATCAGTTAGGGGATGACAAAAATGATAGATAATAAAAAAACTAGAAATCTTATCATATTAGTATTAATGATAGGGTCTCTAATAACATCGCTTACTCAGACTGTACTAACATCGGCATTACCAAGTATAATGTCTACTTTTAATGTAGATGCAAGCACAGCACAGTGGTTAACAACAGTTTATTTACTTGTTTTAGGGATTATGATTCCTTCAACAGCATATTTAATAAATAGATTTTCAATTAAACCTTTATTTATAACATCGATGTCTTTATTTTTTATAGGATGTATAATATCTATATTTGCTAAGAACTTTGGCATTATGATAGTATCTAGAATACTTCAAGCTATTGGAGCTGGCATAATAATGCAATCAGTTCAAGTAGCTATGATTAATTTATATCCAAAAGAAGAACGTGGTAAAGCAATGGGGATTTATGGATTTGTAGTTGGAGCTGCACCAGCCATAGGGCCATTAGCAGCAGGATATATAATCGATAATTTAGGGTGGAGAATAATATTTTATATATTAGCTTCTATTACATTAGTTACTATAGTATTAGCATTTTTATTCTTAAGAAGTATAATGGAAGTTAAAAAAACTAAACTTGAAATCATATCGTTAATTTTATCTACTTTTGGATTTGGAGGTATTTTAGTTGGAGTATCTAATATAGGTGCTTATTCAATAACTCATCCACTAACATATATACCTCTAGTTGTAGGTATAGTATCCCTTATATTATTTACAATAAGACAATTAAAAGTGAAAGAGCCTTTATTAGAACTTAGAGTATTTAAAAGTCGTAATTTTATAATAAGTACAGTACTAATTATAATAGTATACACAGCTATGACATCTGCTTCTTTGATTATATCTATATATATACAATCTGTAAGAGGGATGTCTGCTATGGTACCAGGAATAATAATGCTACCAGGATCTATAGCAATGGTAATTTTAAGTCCTATTGCAGGTAGTATATTAGATAAATACGGATTTAGAGTTTTAGCTATACTAGGTTGCGCTTTATTAGGATTAGGAACATTTGAACTTTCTACATTAACAACAACTAAATCAATAGCAATCTTAACTATTATGTATGCAATAAGAATGATAGGAATAACACTTTTACTAATGCCAGTTACAACATGGGGATTAAATTCACTTAAGCAAGAAGAAATATCACATGGTAGTGCTATAAACTCCACTGTACGTCAGATATCTGGAGCTATAGGTTCATCTATACTTATTACTATAATGACTGCAGTTACAAGACACAGTACAAGCACTTCAAAAGCATTAGCAGAAATAGAAGGTATGAATACGTCGTTTAAAATAGCGAGTATGGTGATATTAGTCGGATTAGTAGTATCATTAATTTATGTAAAAGATAAAAATAAAAATGATGAAGATATGGATTATAAACAATCTGCATTAGGTTAAAAAATCTGTAAGGACAGTCAATTTTACTAACTGTCCTTACAGATTTATTTTTTATTCCAAAAATATACAGTACCATTCGAATTGATTGCAAAAACAAAATCGTCTTTTTCTCCTAATGATAACTTACCATTTTCAATATTCTTTTTAATCTCTTCTTTATTCCACCATTTTTCATCAATACTTTCTATTTTAAGTACTTCACCTTTTTTAATAGGGTTTAATGTTGAAATAAATTTTTTAGCTTCACTTTCAGATAATTTAAAAGTACCATTACCTATGTTTGTATCTAAGTTATGTACTTCATAAATTTCCTTAGCAGTACTTGGCATATTAGCCGGAACCCAACCTTGTTCAATTGTAGTTTTTGCATCTTGGTAGCTACTAAACTTAGAACTAGATACATCATTAAAGAAATTACCCAAGAAATAATAAGCACTTCCAAGAAGTAAAATTGATATTATTAATAAAATAGGTGTTTTGAAATTTTTCATATTTATATTTTTCCCCTCTCCATTAGCTGTCTTAGCAATCTTTAAAGTTCTAATAATTAAATAAAATACAAATCCAATATAATTTGGAAATAACATTACAATTAATGCCCAAAGACCAGATTTTAATTTCAATGATTTTGAATCCTTATATACATCAACTGTTATTAATAATTTTGTTATAAGATAAAAAGTGTAAAATACACCTGCCAAAGTTAAATCATTCATACTTATTCTCCTTTTATTTTAAGAAAAGCTATTATCTCATGTCTGTAAATGAAATTTAAAATTATAGTAGCTATAAGACCTAAAATTAAACTATTAATAACAATAACATTTCCACTTTTTATAGATAAATTAATTGCTTTAATTGAAAATAGTAAACATATAATACTTAAGATAAGCACATATATTTTATTCATCAATAAATCACGCTTTCTTTGTTTTTTAATTAAATTTTTAGTTGTTTCTATTAAGGCTTTTTCTGGTTTTAAATCATCTTCATCTATTAAACTATTTTTAATGAATATATCAAATTCATTGTCTTTCATTATGTACCTCCTTGTACTAAATATCTTTAAGCTTTGCTTTAAGTAATTTCTTTCCATTATTAAGTCGATATTTTACAGTTCCAATTGGAATTTTTAAAACGCTAGCAATATCGCTATAACTATAATCTAAATAATAATATAGTATTATTGGAAGTTTATATTTTTCGTCTAAATCTTTTATAAGATTTTGAATTACTTCCTTTTCAATACTATTAAATACAATAGACTCCGTTTCATCTATATCTAAGCTTTGACTTTCCATAACTTCATGTTTAATTTTAGAATCAAAAAAATCTGTTATAACATTTAGCCATCTTTTCTTTTTTGAGTATTCATCTCTGTAAGTATTAATGCAAATCGTGTATAGCCAGTTTTTTTACAGATTTTTGTTCTTCTAATTTATGAAAATTATTATATATCTTTAGCCAAGTATCTTGGAAAAGATCGTCAGCATCAATTTTATTATCGCTTAACTTAAGGCAAAGTTTATAAATGTCATCTTTATAAACGTCAATCATGCTTTCTATATTAAAAACTTTCCTCATCTCCTTTCATCATATATATACGAATAAAGTTTTATTTTGTTTGAAAAAATATAAAACTTTTTTTATTTAAAATTAACTTTTTATTTTCGGTTAGTATCTTTAGGTAGATAAAAGTAATTCAGCTATAAAATTAGTATTGCATATAAAAGTCTACAATATTAACTTAGCTAAAAATAGATTTTAGATTTTATTTCAATCCATAAAAATCATAGATTAATCCATTTTTATAAATAAATATTAATTTAATGATAGTATTAAGATTAATACTTATTTAAGAAAGGATGATTTATTTGAAAAACTCTTTTATGCCGTTATTAATGGCATTATCAATAGGATTATTATATGCAATTAAAAATATCTACATTTTCATTATGTTATTTACTGGGATTTCTGTATATATGGTATATAATACTATAAAAAGTATAATTAATATAAAAAATTATAAGACTAATACTTTTAGTAAAATTGATTTATACTGTAGAGAACCCGGGGGAGTAATAATTTTTCTTATTATATTGATGTTTATCATAATTATATCAAGTTGGGATATAGACTTTAGCTATATCTTAAAAAACTTTTCTAAAATATCTTTTAAAGAACAACATCTTTTTATATATACTATAAGTTGCTCCCTATGGGTGATATGCCCTTTAATTATGTACATATGTGATAAGATTAAATCAAAGAATTGGATATTGTATAAAGAAGGGTTTCTTTTAGGCGATGGTATATTATATAGCTTTGATAGTGTTGAAAGTTATGAATTTAAAACATCTTTTAAAGGAATTAAATATAATAACTTAGTTTTAAATTTTGATAATAAAGCCATTAAAACTTTATATATCTATAAGGATGATATTGATAAATTCAAAGATTTATTAGATAAAAATAAAGTTGTATAGTTTAAGTTAAAGAAAAAAGAGTTACCTAAGTTGGTAATTCTTTTTATATTTTGATAGATATATAAGGTTAATTTTAGTAGTGAGAAGTAATTCTTAGTTGTTATTTCACTCCATAAAAATCATATATTAGTCCATTTTTATAACTGAATATAGTTTTCATGATAGGATTAAAGTAGACAGTTATTTAAAAAGGGGGGATTTATTTGGCTATATTTTTAGTTGCCCTACTAATAGGGATAGTTTTTTTATCTATAATACTAAAAAATATTTATTTTTTTAGCATAGTAGTTGGTGTTTTTTCTATATGCATAATTTATATACTTGTAAATAGTATAGTTTATAGAAAAAAATCTAAGAATAAAGTTTCAAGTAAAATTGATTTATATTGCAAAGGTCAAGAAGGAATAGGTATATGTTGGGTATACTTTCCTGTATTAATGAATATAGGTGATGACTTAAAATTTAGTTATATATTAGAAAACTTTTCTGAGGTTTCCTTTAAAGAGCAATATCTTTTTATATTTATTGTAAATAGTGCTATATGGGCGCTATGTTTTTTAATTATGTTTATATATGAGAAAGTTGATTCAAAGAAGGGTATAGTATACAAAGAAGGATTAATTTTAAGTGATGGAAAGTTATATAGTTTTGATGGGGTTAAAAACTATGAGTTTAATACTTCTTTTAAAGGAATTAAATACAGAGATTTAGTTTTAACTTATGGTGATAAAACTGTTAAAACTGTATGTATTTATAATGATGACATTGATAGGTTTAAAGCTTTATTAGACAAAAATAAAGTTGTATAGATTTATATAAAAAAGAATTACTTATAATGGTAATTCTTTTTTTATTATTATATATATTTAGAACATTGATTTAGATAAAAGATAGTTCTATATTTTATTTTAATCCATAAAAAACATATATTAGTCCATTTTTATAAATAAATATTAATTTGATGATAGTATTAAGATTGATGATTATTTAAGAAAGGATGATTTATTTGACCACATTTTTGGCGGTATTGTGTGCAGGTGTATTTTTTCTATTTCTAATAATAAAAAATATTTACCTATTTACTATCTTAGTTTCTGTGATTTCTATATCTATTGTATATATGTGCAGAAAGAGCGTAAATTATAGGCGATCTTCTAAGAAGAAGGTTTCAAGTAGAATTGATTTATATTGCAAAGAAGCTGAATTGCCAGATAGGTTCTGGATATATTTTACTATAATTATGATGGTAGATTATAGTTTAGACTTTAAGTATATATTAGAAAATTTTTCTAAAGTACCTTTTAAAGAACAATCTCTTTTTATAGTCGATATAAATAGTGTTATATGGATATTATGTCTTTTAATTATGCTTATATATAGTAAAGCCAGTTCAAGGAAAGGTATATTATATAAAGAAGGGTTAATTTTAGACGATGGTAAATTCTATAGTTTTGAAAGTATTAAAAGTTATAATTTTAAGAGTTCTTTTAGAGGAACAAAATACAGGGATTTAGTTTTAAAATATGATAATAAAACCTTTAAACGTATGTATATCTATAATGAGGATATTGATAAATTTAAGACTCTATTAGATAAAAATAAAGCTATATAATTTTATATAAATATAAAGAGGATTACCACAATTGGTAATTCTTTTTTATTGCAATAATAAATATTTTTTGTTTTTTGATAGATATAGTAATATAGAACACGAAGTATTAAGTGTACGGATAAGTACAATAAGCTTATTGAAAGAAAGGAATAGATATGAAAATAAAAGCAGATAATTTTATCCTTCAGCTTAAAAATAAAAATGAAAAAGCTTTAGAATACGTTATAGATAATTATGGATGGATCATTAAATCAATTGTAAGAAAACATTTATATAATCTAGATAGTTATCATGAAGAATGTATAAATGATATATTACTTGGGATTTGGAATAACATAGAGAGTTTTGATGAAAGTAAAAATAGCTTTAAAAATTGGGTAGGTGGAATATCAAAATATAAAGCAATTGATTACAAAAGAAAATATTTAAAAGATTTAGAAAAAGAAAATATAGACACTATAGACATAAAAACAGAAGATAATGTTCATATAGAATTAACTAAAAATGAGTTAAATAAAGACTTAGAAAAGTTGTTAAATTGTTTAAAAGAAGAAGATAGAAAACTATTTTTTAAACTATATGTAGAAGAAAAAGAAATAGATACTATAACTAAAGAAACTGGATTAAAGCGTGATGTAATTTACAATAGAGTATCTAGAGGTAAATCAAAAATTAGAAGTATATTTAAAACGTTGGAAGGTAGAGGATAAAATATGAAAAATAATATATATGAAATGTTAAATGAAGCAAATATAGATTTAGATGAATATAAAAAACAAGACTTTACAGAATTTGAAAAAAAGAAAATAAAAAATAGATTTAAAAGAAGTATTAATAAGAAAAATTTCTATAAAAAGGGGATTGCGGTAGCATCAGTTGCAGTAGTAAGTGTTGGTATTTTAGGAAGCAATGTAGGTACATATGCTTTTGAAACATTAGGAGCTATTGCGTATGATATATCAGAATCTCTAGGAATTAAAAAAGATATAGCTGAGTACAAAACAGTAGTTAATCAAGGAATAACTAAAAATGGAATAAAAGTTAAATTAAACGAAGTAATCTTAGACAATGAGGAGCTAATAGTTTCAACAACTGCAACAAGTGATAAAAAGCTAGATGAATCAGGATATATTTCTATATCAGGAGATGTTTATATAAATGGAAGACGTGTAAGTGATGGTTCTAGTGGTGGAGCTAGTAAGCTAGATGATTATAGCACAGAGTCTGTTATATCTCATAGTTTAGATAATATAGATGAAGATGATTTAAAGGGAGATATAAATATAAAAATTAAATACAATGATGCTCTTATTGGTGGTAAAGTGATAAGAGGATCTTGGGTATTTGAATTTAAAACTAATGGTGATGAATTAAGAGCAGAAACTAAGGAAATAAAGTTAGAGAATACATTTAAATTTGATAATGGACAAAATATAAAGTTAGAAAAATACACAAGTAATGATATAGGACAAAAGATTTATTTCTCACTAGATTCAAAAGGTACTGACTATAATATGGAACTTAGAGGACATGATGATTTAGGAAATGAAGTAACATTTTATATCTCTAGAGTAAGAGGAGATAAAGGTATATTCAAAATAAACAATATAGATGGTCTTGTAAATGAAAATGCAAAGGAATTAAAACTTACTTTATATGCAGCAGAACAACCTAAAACAAGTGGAAAAATGAGTAATGATTTTAAAGCAGTAGGAGAAGAGTTTATTATAAATTTAAATAAATAGAGAATTAAGTTAAAATCTAATTAAAAATAATATAAAAAAGAGTGTATCCTTTAGAAATAAATAATTTCAATAGATACACTCTTTTTATTTATAAATTCATTAAAACTAATTGAACTATAGTTGAAGCAACAACTATAACAACACCTATAATTATCTCATAGTGAATTAGCTTAAATCTTTCCGCTATATCCATAGAAACACTTCGAGTACTTGCATGGAATAATGCCCCATGAGGTAAGTGTTCAAATACACAAGCACCAGCATTAACCATAGCAGCGCCAGAAACACCAGATAAACCAGAACTTAAAATTGCTTGTGAAAATGTTGATGATGCAATAGTTGACCCACCAGTAGTAGATGCAGTAGCAAGTGACATTACCATACCTGAAACAGGTGCTAATAAAAATTGTGGCACATTTAACATATCAAGTAATCCTAGAGTACTATTTTGTAGATTAGACATTTGAATAATTCCAACTAATGTACCTGTACCAAGTAATAATATACAAACTCCTTGCATTTTTGCTACTCCAAAAGACATATATTCTCTTGTATTTTTTAGATTTTTAGTAGCGAAAATACTTACAACAGCACCAACAGGTAAAGCTACAAGTGGATCTACTACTATACTCGATACATTTCCTAAAAATAATAATCCAATAGAAACAATAGGACCAATTAAAGAAGCAAATAAGCTTGGTAAATTTTCATCTTCTTCAATATTTATATCAATATCTATTTTACTACCTTTATTAATCAATAATTTAGCTAAGATTGTAGTTACTATAATTCCACATATTGCAGGAATTACATTTGCAAGCATAACACTTGATAAATCAACATTAAAGTTAGTTGCAGCTGCCAATGTATTTGGATTTGGAGAAATGATATTTCCAGCTTTTCCTCCACCTAATGCTGCTAAAAGTATTGCTAGTTTTGAATATCCTAATTTATGACCTATAGACATTCCAATAGGTCCAACTGTAAGGACAACAACATCTAAGTCAACTCCTACACCTGCTAAAACCATTGCTGATAATACAATTCCTAAAATAGCTTTATTAAGTCCTAATAATTTTATTATCTCTTCTGAAATCCTATCAACAGCCCCTGTTTTTATTAATGTGGCAGCCAAAAATCCTGATGTCATTACTCTAAGTATAGATGGTGCCATATCTTTTGCCCCAATAGCCATATACTCGACTGTTTCAACTAAATTTGCACCACCTACTAATCCGCCTATTAAAGCACCAAATACTAAACAGTAAAATGGTTCGAATTTCTTTATTATAAGTATAATTGCTACAATTAACCCTATAGTTGCCCCAAAGGTTGTTATTGTCATATGTATTCCCCCTTTATTGTCAAAGCTATTATATATGATTTTATACAATAAGCATAAAAGTGTCAAATATAATTTAATTAATTAAATGTAATTTAATTATATTGATTTATTATGCTATAATGAACTTAAATGATATAATTTTAAGGAAATGGTTAAATTATGAAATAAGAAGATTTAGTTTATAAGGAGATTACAATGTCAGATATAAATATAGGTGAAAAAATATCACAAATAAGAAAAAATAAAGGTTTAAGTATAAGAGAGTTAGCACAGTTATCTAATGTTACATCATCTATGCTTAGCCAAATAGAAAGAGGACTTGCAAATCCATCTGTAAATTCATTAAAATCTATTGCTTCAGCTTTAGATGTAGCTTTATTTACATTTTTTACATCAGAGGTTGTGAAAGAGGACTTAATAGTTAGAAAAGACAATAGAAAAAAAGTAATTCTTCCAAATAGTGATGATGTTATTTACGAAATACTTGCCCCAGGAATAACAGATAATTTTGAATTTGCAATTATGACCCTTGCACCAAATACATCATCAAGTAATGGAAATATAAATCATAGTGGATATGAAATAGCTTATGTACTTGAAGGTGAAGTTTCATTATATCTTGATGATGAAGAATTTGTATTAAATAAAGAAGATAGCGTTAAAGTAACAGCAGGAATAAATCACCGTTGGGAAAACAAATCAGATAAAGATGCAAAAGTTATATTTGCAGTTATATTATAAGAGTACCTTAAAATAAAAAGCACACTATTTTTAGTGTGTATTTTTTATATTATAAATATAAATTTTAAATGATACTTTTAGACAAACAGATTATTTTAATCCGTTTTTATTATGTTTTAGTCCATTTTTCCACTAAAATTAGAAATTATATGTTAAAAATAAGAGGATCATTATGTAAATAATTTATAAAAAACAATTAAGATTATAGCCAACTATTAGTTTCTAAATTAAAAATATTATTTATAAATTGGGAGTGAGAAGATTGAAGAAAAAGTTATTTAGATGGGAGATAGTAGTAGTAATATTATTTTCTATATGTGCTGTTGTTAATATAAAAAATGGATTAAGTGTAACAGGAGTACTTTACTTTTTTTGTTTTTTATTTGGATATATAATGGAGGGAAAAAACAATAAAAGTAAAGTTAATTTAACAGAAGAAGAAATAGAAAAAATAGATAAAGAATTAAAACAAATGATTTTAGATGATAAAGAAGTAAAGGCTATAAAAAGATATAGAGAATTAACTAATTCACAACTTTTAGAAGCTAAAAATTACATAGATAAATTAAAATCGAGTATTTAATAATATTTGGTTATTTTTATTATTTATTAAAGGGGAAAGAGGGAGTTTATGAAAAAGACAATATTGGGAGTATTAGGATTAACAACACTATTAATATCAGGATGTACTTCAACAAAAACAACAGATATAAACGTGTTAGCAACAACAGATTTACATGGAGTAATACCATATGAGCTACCTTCTTATGTAGAAAATGAAAAGAAGAAAGATAAAAATATTACTTTAGTAGATGCAGGGGATTTCTTTGATGGAGGATTTGAAGCTTCGGGAGATATGAATAAATATTTTGAAAAAAGAAGAGAAGATACAGAAAATAAAAACGAAAAATATATAGAAGTACCTATTGCAAAAGAAATGAAAGATGTGGGATACGATACTGTAACACTTGGAAACCATGAATTTGTATCTAATAATAAATTTCATTTAGATAATATGATATCTGATTTTGAAAAACAAGGAATAAGTGTATTATCAGCAAATACATATAAGAAAAATGGAGATAACTATACAAAACCTTATGTAATAAAAGATATTAAAACTAATGAAGGAACTGTAAAATTAGGAATATTAGGTCTTACTATAAAAGAAGTAGGAGAAGATAGTGAGGATTTAAAAGATTTTGATAAAGTTTATGGATATAATGAGCTTTACATGAATGACTTAGTAGAAGATGCTAAAAAATGGGTTAAGGTAATGAAAGAAGACAAAGCTGATGTTATAGTAGCAGTTACACATACAGGGGAAAAACCTAAAAAGCCAAAACATCCAGGAAATAGAATACAAGATTTGGCACAACAAGTTGATGGCATTGATGTAATAGTTGCAGGTCATACACATGAAGAAATAAAGCAACATGATTATAAAAATAAATCAGGCAAAAACGTTATAGTTACTCAACCAGGAGATCATGGAGAGTGTATTTCTAAGATAAATATCAAATTAGAAAAAAAGAATAATAAATGGAATGTAGTTGATAAATCTAGTGAAATAAAGCAGTTTGAAGAAAGCAAGAAAGAATTAAATCAACTATGTGATAATTATGGGAAAGTATCAGCAGAATTCACAATGTTAGATACTAAAGTGAAAGAAATAAGTTTATCAAATATAGTTCCTATTGAGTGGGATAAGCTATATGTATTTAAACCACACACTTCTAGAGAAAAAATCTATGATACTGTAGGATATAAATTTTTAAATATCACTGAAAATGATGATATGATGCAGATGGTATTTATGAATAATAAAAAAGTTGTTTGCTATTTATACGGATATAAAGAACGAATTGGATATAGTATGGATTTTGATAAATCAGAATATAAAGATGATGTTTTAACTATTATGCCTAAAGAAAATGATAAGTTTAAGGTTGAAGAAGGAAAAGAACATCCTATGATTCATATGCCTACTGTTAAATTAACTCATATATATAAATAAAAGATTTTAGTCCATAAATTATATATTTTAGTCCACTTTTAAAGAATTTAATTTTTATTATGATAATATTTATATAACCAGAAAACATAATCAAAAGGTATTGTTATACCTTGTATAGATGATAAGTTTTTTAGGAGGTTTTATGGAAAAAAATTTTAAGCAACGAGCACAATTTATAGGTATACTTGGTTTTATAGCATTAGATCTATATTTAATTTTATTTTCTGAAAGCTTAGAGAGGATTATATTAAGCTCTATTTCTTTAATTATTTTCTCTGGCCTTTCATATTCATTTAAAAAGAATTCTTAAATCAAAAGTAATATTTAAACTTATAAAATATTATTTATTAAATTTAAGGTAATTACTTCATCGTGTTATATAAAGGAGATGATTGTATGAGTGAATGTAAAAAAATCATAAAAAATTAATTATTAAAGGACCAGAGACAGAGATAAAAAAATTTATTAAAGAGCTTATTATTGGCATACTTTTGTGTCTTTAGAAAATATATTAAACAAAAACTACACTAAAACACTTAAAAAACACAA
>NZ_HG529244.1 GCF_000499525.1 Faecalimicrobium dakarense
TAAAAGATTAGGGCTCTTTTTATTATTTATCTTCTCTTAATAAGTATTCGTTGTTATCTTGGTCTTTGAATGAGAACATTTTACCATAAGGCATAATCATAAGTTCTCCAACTTCAACCCCATTTTCTTTCATTTCATTGTATGACTTTTCTATATCAGTAGTACTTAGTAATATAGATGGATGATTAACATTTGCAGATGGGTTTTGAGCTAGCATCATTTTCTTATCATATAAAACAAATGTTGTAAATTCGCTTTCGCTTGGACCAACTTCTAACCACGTCATAGGACCCATTGATTGTTCAAGCTTTACTACAAAGTTTAACTTTTCAGTCCAAAATTTCTTAGCATCATCTTGATTATTTACATATATTGTTATCTTACCTATTTTATTGATCATGTCATCCTCCAAGGTTATGTATTATTTTTATTAGTATTCTTTACTTAAAATAATAATACTATAAATGAAATATTTAGTCAAACTTATGTTTGTAATTTTGCACAAACATAAGTGCTTAAAAATTATTGTTTTAAAATTATACATGGTTAATTATATCAAAATAAATATATAGATTTAAAATCTAATAAAATATATAATTAGTTAAATAAAGAAAAATTTAGAAACTATTAAAACGAGGGGAAAGATTATGAAGAAAAAAGCATTAATTATACTTGGAGTAATATTAGTAGTTATAGTATTAGCTCTAGGAACATATAAACTTATGAACTCTAGAACTTACCAAGTTATGGGTAATATTACAAATAAAATTAACACTGATAAAAAAGTGGTAGCTTTAACTTTTGATGATGGACCTACAAAAAATACAGATAAGATACTAGATATATTAAATGAAGAAGATGTAAAAGCTACATTTTATCTAATAGGTTCAGATATAGAAAAAAATTTAGAAGAAGGTAAAAAATAGTTAAGGAAGGTCATCAAGTAGGAAACCATACATATACTCACACAAGAAATGTATTTAAGTCTCCATCTTTTATAAGAAATGAATTAACTAAAACTAATGAATTAATAAATAGTATTGGATATAAAGGAGAAATAAACTTTAGACCTCCATTTGGTAAAAAACTATTTGTTCTACCATATTATTTAAATAAATATAATATGGATACTATAACTTGGAATTTAGAACCAGATACATATTTTGATAAAGCTAAAGATAAGGAAAAGTACGTGCTAGAAAATATTGAACCAGGTTCTATAATATTAATGCATCCAATGTATAATGAAGAATCTATAGATGCACTAAAAGGTATTATTACAGGTTTAAAAGAAAAAGGATATGAATTTTTAACGATAGATGAGTTGCTAAAACTAGAAAAATAATAACTTACTATATCAATTAATATACATAAATAGTATCAAAATCTTACTAATATAGAAATAGGCATAGAGGTGTGCTATAATTTATATAAAGGAACGAGGAAGTATATTCTGTATGTGGGCATCTGGAATATACGGAGTTAATGATGCAACCGACTTTAGACAATTACTGTCTAAAGTCTTTTTTTTTAAAGAAACGAGGAAGTATATTCTGTATGTGGGCATCTGGAATATATGGAGTTAGTGATGCAACCGGCTTTAAACAATTAATGTTTAAAGTCGGTTTTTTTATTGCAAAAAATTTTAGTAAAGGAAGTGTAAGTGTGAAAAGTAGTAAAAGGTATAGTTTTTTATTTACAACAATGTTAGTGTTAATTAGCTTAATGATAAACCTTATATCACCTGTTATGAATGTATTTGCCCTAGATGCAAATAAAAATATTAGCTTATCAATAAGTAGTAATAAAAATCCTATAAAAGAAAATGATGAAGTTAAGTTTATTGTAAACTATAGTATAAAAGGAGAATTAGGAACCTTAAAAGATGGAGGAAATGTTATAACATTTAACCTTCCAGATGGTTTTAGGGACGTTAAACCGTCTTATCCGAAAGATCATTTTGACAATGTTACAGTAGAGGGAACTAAAGTAGTAGCAACTTTAAGTGAAAAGGCACTTACAAATGGTATAGGGGGATACTTGAGTATTAGAGCTTTTGCACCTAAGGTGGATGAAGATAAAAAAGTTAGAGTGGAAGCTAGTTTAGATGGAGATAGTACATATTTAGATGTTGATTTAGTAAATACAGATCCTGTTATAATTCCAGATGAGAAACCAGATCATAACCCTATTGGAGATAGACTTTTGCATAAGTATGCACAAAACGCAAGCTATTATACTGATGGTATACCAACTGCAAATATACCTGCGCCTGCTGTAGGTAAAAGATGGGAGTTTTTTGTTTCTGTTAATGAAAAATATTCTAATTTAAACAATGTTGTTTTAAAAGATAAAATGCCTAACGGTTTAGAGTTAGATGTAAATAGTCTAAAAATAGAAGAAACACCATACATAGGAAGTAAAAAAGATGTAACAAAAGAGATACTTTCAAAAACAGAAAAGACTAAAGATGGACTAGTAATAAATTTTGGAGATATAAACTCAAGATATGATATTTCCTACTATGTTAATATAACTGAAGAGTTTCCAACTTATAAAAATACAGCAATATTAAATGAAAATGGAAATACTATTGAAAGTTCATCTATGCTAAAGACTGAAAAAGTAGAAGTACCTATGATTAAAAAATATGAAAATACAAAGTTTCATGATAAAAAAGGAAATAGTATAGTTACTGATATAGGTGATGAAATTGGTTATACACTTGTTGTAAATCAAAATGGAGAGAAAATTAAAAATGCAGTAATAAATGATATATTACCACAAGGTACAAAATATAAAGAATCAAGTGCATCAATATATTATTATGATTCACAAGGTAGTTATCAATTTGACCCTAATAGTAGTGATAAAGTTACTGTTAAGGATAACAAGATGACTATAAAACTTGGAGATATTAAAGATAAATATTTAATATACTATAGATTAGTAGTTACAGATAAACAAGAAGAGTACAAAAATAAGGCGATAATTAGTTATGATGATGAAACTTCAAGTTCTAATTCAACTGTTAAATATGAAAAAGATTCAGGTTCTATAAATGCTATAAAAAAAGTAGATAAAAAGACCCTTAAAGATGGAGATAATCAAATAGTAAACTATTCTATAGAAATTGATTCACATGGATTTTTCAGCGATGGATATATAGATTTATCAGATAATATTAATCCAGATGTTAAGATTGTAGGAGTTAATGTTGAGAAGCATAAGATTATTGGAGAAAAAGATGGTAAATATATAACTGAAAAAATAGAAGATAATTCAAATGGTATTAGTCTTAAAGTTGATAAAGTAAATAATAAAATAGAAGTTGCTAACGACAGTGTAAATATGAACTATGACGAAATTTACAAAGTAAATATAAAAACTGATTTTACTAATGTTAAAGATGGAACAACTATATTAAATGTTGCTAAAATAAAAGACTCAAGTACTAATACAGTTGAGACTAAAAAAGGGTATGCGTTTAAAGCTCTTAAAGTAGACAAAAAAACTAAAAAATTATTATCTGAAGCTAGATTTAATATATTAGATAAAGATAAAAAAGTTATTGGAACTGTTACTAGTAATGAAGATGGAGTAATAAGAGAAAAAATAGTTACCCCAGGAACATATTATCTAAAGGAGATAAAAGCTCCGAAAGGATACTATTTAAACAACGATTATATAAAATTTACTATAAAAGAAGATGACTTAGGAACTACAATTGATTTAGGATATATATATAATAACAAAATGGAAAATGATAAAAATAGTGGCGGAAACAACACAGACGAAATAGTAAAAGACCCAGATAAAACTACTGGGGAAGATAAACCAGATGAAAAGGTAAAAGATCCAGACAAAGCAACTGGAGAAGAAAAACCAGATGAAAAAGTAAAAGATCCAGACAAAGCAACTGGAGAAGAAAAACCAGATGAAAAAGTAAAAGATCCAGGCAAAACTACTGGAGAAGAAAAACCAGATGAAAAAGTAGAAGAACCAGAGAAAACAACTGAAGAAGATAAACCAAATGAAAAAGTAAAAGAACCAGAGAAAACAACTGGAGAAGATAAACCAAATGAAATAGCTAAAGAAAATAAGTTAAGTACAAATGATGGAGAAGCTAAAGTAGATAAAGTTATTAACGAAAAAAGTACTAATGTAAATAAATCTCAAAACTATAATAATCCAAAAACGTATGATGTAGGTATCGCTCCATATGTAGGTGTAGGTATATTAGCAATGAGTGGATTAGTTATAAATACAAGAAGAAAAAAATAAAATAATTAAAATAAAAGGACTGTGAAAATGATTCACAGTCCTTTAAATATTCACTATTAATTAGGTGTATATTTAAATTTTAGTTATACTTTCTAATCTATAACTAAGTAGATTTTCATATTTATCTAATTTTTCAATAAGTCTTATCATGATAGTATCACCGATATTTACAGTATCAAAAATGTCTTTATCATTTATTTTATAAGGTCTGTTTTTATATTCTAATTCTAATAAATAAGAGTTTGGTAAATTTGAAATAAAATACTTATTTCTATGAGCATAATTACAAGGCATGCCTTTAATAAAGTATTTGTTTTTTACAGTCATATTTACATTAGTTACCCTTATTTCAGAAACTCTCAATTTTCTATAAATGTTTTTTATAAAATCTCTAATTCTAAGGAGTATAAAAAATATTATACCTGCAATAGTAGCTAGGACTAAAAAATTATCAGATATTTCATTTCTCATTAATAATCTCCAATCTATTTATATATAATAGCTCAATTAAGAATAATATTTAAGTATGTATAATGCTAAACTAGTACGCCAACTTAAGTTATTATTTACTAATACAGCATAGTTTAAAAGTAAATTTGGTACTATACCTTAAATTATAACAGAAAATGTTAAAAAGTGCTAATTATCAAGATGTATTATGAAGCACATTTAATTATAAAGAGTAGGAAAGATAGATTAAACATTAAAAAAGGCAGGTTCCGCTGCCTGCCTTTTCGTAAGGATATAAAATTAGGATAAAATTTGAATAAAAACATTAATGAGTATACTTTAATTATATCCAGCATTCTTAGTTTTATACATTTATTTTAAAATTGATATGAATAAAATTATTGACAAAAAAAATAATAGTACATATAATAAATTTAACAACTGGTTTAATTAAATTAAATTTATATAAATCATTGAATGGAGAAAATAAATGAGTAAATATGATAAAATAAAATTAGAAAATCAAATATGTTTTTCATTATACGCAGCATCAAGAGAGGTTATAAAGCTATATAAGCCCTTACTTGATAAACATAACTTAACATATACACAATATGTAGCAATGCTTGTAATGTGGGAAGAAGAAAAAATTATATTTAAAGAATTAGGTAAGAGACTACACCTAGATTCTGGAACTCTTACTCCAGTAGTAAAAAAATTAGAATCTATGGAATTAATTACTAAATATAGAAATAAAGAAGATGATAGAGTAGTTACAGTAGAAATAACTGAAAGAGGTAAATTATTAAAAGAAGATATACTTGAAGTTCCAGAAAAATTATACTGCAACTTCAATGGTGATAAAGAAAATCTTAAAAAATTAAAGGTATGCTTAGATGAATTTTTAAGAGAATTAGATTAATAAATAGAGTTAAATTCTATATAGAATTTAGCTTTATATTTTAAATAAATCAATTGGATTAAATTAAATTTAAACAAACTAATGTAAACGAGGAAGGAAGTATTAATATGAAATTTTATGATTTTAAAGCTACAAAGATGAACAAGCAAGAAATAAGTATGGAAGATTACAAGGGGAAAGTAGTTCTAGTTGTAAACACTGCAAGTAAATGTGGATTAACTCCTCAATTTAAATATCTAGAAGAGTTATATAAAGAATATAAAGACAAGGGGCTTGAGATACTAGGGTTTCCTTGTAATCAATTTGCAAAACAAGATTCAGGTAGTAATGAAGAAATACATGAATTTTGCCAACTAAACTATGGAGTTACATTTACTATGTTTGAAAAGATTGATGTAAACGGAAAAAATGCACACCCGCTATATAAGTATTTAAAAAGCCAAGCAAAATCATTACTTAGCAAAGAAATAAAGTGGAATTTTACTAAGTTTTTAATAGACTCTAATGGAAATGTAATAAAAAGATATGCACCTACAGTATCACCATTAAAAATTAAAAATGATATAGAAAACTTATTAAAATAAACAAACATAAGGGAAAATATAAATTTAAGGTAAAGAATATGAAGGATTAATATAAACTTAACCTCTTAAAGTAGACACAAGTGAAAAATACTTGTACAATCTTAATTTAAGAGGTTATTTATTTTACTTTTATTTATAATGATTAAATAATAAAATATATAGTATAAGATAAATATATTTGATATAAATAATATATATAAGAAAATGTAAATTAGTGGGGGACAATATGTTTTATAATATTTCAAATAAAAAGTTTATGAACTTGTAATAGAACAAATACAAGATAGTATATTAAAGGGGAAACTAAAAAAGGAGACAAGCTACCATCAGAAAGAGAATTATCAGAGAGTATGAGTGTAAGTAGAACGTCAATAAGAGAGGCTATAAGAGTTTTAGAAACAATGGGAGTAATTGAAAGTAAGCAAGGTGAAGGTAATTTTATATGTAATAATATAGAAAAATCACTAATAGAACCATTATCTATGGGATTTAAATTAAATGAGGGTACATGGAAAGATATATTAGAGTTAAGGGAAGTTTTAGAGTTACAAACGGTGGCAATAGCAGCAGAAAAAGCAACAGAAGATGATTGCAATGAATTAAGAAAAATAATAGAGCAGATGCAAAATGAAAATGATAAGTTAAATTATAATAGTAAAAAGATAGTTCAACTTGACCAAAAATTTCACAATAAAATAGCATCTATAAGTAAAAATTATTTAATAGAAAGTGTATTTATGACATCATCTAGACTTTTTGAAACTTTTATAGAAGACGCAAGAGAAAAAATTATAGACAATTATAGAGATGAAAAAACATTATTTGAAAGTCATAAAATGATATATGAAGGGATAAAACAAAATAATCCTAATTTAGCATATCTAGAAATGAAAAGACACATGTCAATTATTAGAGAAAGTTATTTAATGAAATAATTTTATGGAAAATGTTAATTTTTAGACAATCGTTGAAAAAATCATCACTATATTATACTATTAAAACATAAGTGGTAATACCACTGACCATCATTCAAGTGACCGTCACAAAATAATATTTAGGAGGAAACTTGATGAACGATTATATGTTATTTTTAATAGCTATAATACCAATTATATGGTTGATTGTGTCATTGGGAGTATTGAAATTACCAGCACATAAAACTTGTCTTTTTACAGGAATACTTACATTTATTATAGCTATGGCATTTTGGAAAATGCCATTTATAGATGCAATTACGGCATCTATTGAAGGCGTATTAGTTGCACTATGGCCTATACTTTTAGTTATAGTTGCAGCTTTATTTACTTACAACTTAGCTGTTGAGACAAAAACGATGGATACTATGAAACAAATGCTATCTAGTATAACAACAGACGAGAGAATACAAGTACTTATACTAGCTTGGGGGTTTGGAGGTTTCTTAGAGGCAGTTGCAGGATATGGTACAGCTGTTGCAATACCAGCCAGTATACTTGCATCATTAGGATTTAATCCAATATTTGCAGCTATAATATGTCTTATAGCTAATACAGTTCCAACTGCATTTGGAGCAATAGGTATTCCAGTAAGTACACTAGCAACAGTAACTGGACTAGATGTAATGAAATTAAGTTATATGACAGCAATTCAATTAGCACCATTCATAATATTAATACCTTTTGTATTAGTAATTCTTACTAAAAAAAGTTTTAAAGCATTAAAAGGAGTATTTTTAATAACTCTAGCATCAGGAGTAGCCTTTGCCATACCACAAATATTTATAGCAAAATATTTAGGAGCTGAATTACCAGCACTTGTAGGAAGTTTGTGCAGTATGTTAGTCACAATACTTATGGCAAAAGCAATGAAAAAGAATGAATCTAAAACAAGAGACGATGATGCTTCTGGAAATGTAGCAATAAAATCTAGTGTAACTTTAAAGGAAGGGTTACTAGCATGGCTTCCATACATATTATTATGTATCTTGATATTAGCAGCAAGCCCATTATTCCCATCAATAAACGAGTTTTTATCTAAATTTACAAGTGAATTTAAAATATATACAGGAGAAGGAGCAACAACAACTAAATTTGTGTGGTTAAATACACCAGGAATGGTAATTATAGTTGCTACGTTCTTAGGAGGATTAATACAAAGAGTAAAAGTTTCTACTATGTTAGATGTATTAATAAGAACAGTAAAACAATTATCTAAATCATTTGTAACTATAACATCAATAGTTGCAATATCAAAAATTATGTCATATAGCGGTATGACAGGATCAATTTCATTTGGACTTAGTGCAATAACGGGGTCTTTCTATCCGATAATATCACCACTTTTAGGTTCAATTGGAACCTTTGTAACAGGGAGTGACACATCAGCGAATATTTTATTTGGTGGGCTACAAGCTCAATCTGCAACAGCTCTAGGCATAGACCCATATTGGATAGCAGCAGCAAATACAGCAGGTGCAACAGCAGGGAAAATGATATCACCACAAAGTATAGCAATTGCAACATCAGCAACTGGATTAATAGGAAAAGAAGGAAAGATACTTAATTCAACATTAAAATTCTGCTTAGCTTATGTAATAATACTAGGCATTATGGTTTATTTAGGAAGTTATATAGGTATTTAATTAAATATTAGGGGGGATAAAATGCCTACTTTAAAAGTACCATACTCAAAAGAAGGAATGACTTTAAATATTCCAGACGAAAACTTTATCAAATTACTCACATCTAAGGCACACGATTATAAAGTCAGTGAAACTCAAGAAGAAATAGTTGAAAAATCATTAGACAATCCAATTGGATCACAGAAACTAGAAGAATTAGCAAAAAATAAGAAAAATATAGTAATAATAACAAGTGACCATACAAGACCAGTTCCTAGTAGAGTTACTATGCCAATAATTTTAAGAAGAATAAGAGAAGTAAATGAAAATGCAAATATTAAGATATTAGTTGCAACAGGATTTCATAGAGAAAGTACAAGAGAAGAACTAATCTATAAAATGGGTGAAGAAATAGTAAATAATGAAGAGATAATAATGCATATATCAACAGATGAATCTCAAATGGTAAAAATGGGAGTATTACCATCTGGTGGAGATTTATATTTAAATAAATTAGTTAAAGAAGCAGACTTACTAATAGCAGAAGGATTTATAGAACCTCATTTCTTTGCAGGATTCTCTGGAGGAAGAAAAAGTATACTTCCAGGAATAGCATCAGCTAAAACTATAATGTATAACCATTGTAGTGATTTTATAGATAGTGAAAATGCAAGAACAGGTACACTTAACAAAAATCCTATACATGAAGATATGGTATATGCAGCTAAAGCATCAAATATAGCATTTATATTAAATGTTGTAATAGATCAAGATAAAAAAGTTATAGCATCCTTTGCTGGAGATGTAGAAAAGGCGCATAAAAAAGGATGCGAATTTGTAACTGAACTATCTAGAGTTAAACCTTATAAAACCGATATAGTTGTCAGTACTAATGGTGGATATCCACTAGACCAAAATATATATCAATCGGTAAAAGGAATGACAGCAGCAGAGGCAACATGTAATGAAGGTGGCGTAATAATTATGGTATCTGCATGTAATGATGGACATGGAGGTCAATCTTTCTATGACAATATAGCAAATTCTAAATCTCCAACTGAAGTACTAAAAAGAGTTAGACAGGTAAGTAGGGCACAAACAGCTCCAGACCAATGGGAATTTCAAATACTAGCCAGAATACTAGAAAAACACACAGTAATAATGGTTACAGATAAGTGTGATAAAGATATGATAGAAAGTATGCATATGAAGCATACATCAAACTTTGATGATGCTTTAAATATAGCCTTTGATATAAAAGGCAAAGACTCAAAAGTTGTAGTTATTCCTGATGGAGTATCTGTAATTGTTAAGTAGATAAGGGGGATAAATAATGGAAATTTTAACATGTATCAAACAAGTTCCAGGAACTACTGAAGTTGAAGTTGATGAAAAAACAGGGGTACTTAAAAGAGATGGTATAGATTCTAAAATGAATCCATATGATTTATACGCATTAGAAACAGCCCTTAAAATAAAAGAGGAAAAAGATGCAACTTTAAAAGTATTGACTATGGGACCACCACAAGCAAAGCAAATAATAGAAGAAAGTTTTATGATGGGTGTTGATGAAGGGGCTATACTTAGTGATAGAAAATTCGCAGGAGCAGATGTACTTGCAACATCGTATACACTATCTCAAGGTATAAAAAAGGTAGGAAGTCCAGATTTAATAATATGTGGAAAACAAACAACTGATGGAGATACTGCTCAAGTTGGACCAGAGATAGCAGAATTTTTAAATATAGCTCATGTTACAAATGTAACTAAAATAATCGAAGTAAAAGAAAAGAGTATAGTTGTAGAAGCTGACATGCCAAATACATTAGAAGAATGTGAGGTTAATTACCCATGTCTTATAACTGTTGAAAAAGGAATATTCCAACCAAGATTACCTTCATTTAAATTAAAATTAGACACTAAAGATAGAGAGATACCTATTTATAGTTTAAATGATTTTGAAGACAAAGACGAAAATAACTATGGACTTAATGGATCTCCAACTCAGGTATTAAAAATTTTCCCTCCAACTTCTAATAATGAAAAAGAAGTTCTAAGAGGAAGTAGTGATGAAATAAGTGATAAGTTAGCAGATAAACTTAAGGAGTTAAAGTTAATATAGGGGGATGATTTAAAGTGGCTAAAATAATAATAAATCAAGAAAAAATAGAGAATGTTGATGAAGTAATTAAACTATGTCCTTTTAATGCAATAGAGCTTATAAATGATAAAGTAGAAATAAACGCAGCTTGTAAAATGTGTAAAATGTGTGTTAAAAAAGGACCAAAAGGGGCATTTGAATTTGTTGAAAGTTTAAAGGTAGAAATAGATAAAGACAAGTGGAAAGGGATAGCTGTATATGTAGACCACCATGAAGGAGATATACATCCTGTAACTTATGAGCTTATAGGTAAAGCTCGTGAAATGGCTGAAAAAGTAAATCATCCAGTATATTGTGTATTCGTAGGAAAAAACATAAAAGATAAGTGTGATAAATTAATATCTTATGGTGTAGATAAAGTATTCGTATATGATGAGGAAGAATTTGAACACTTTAGAATAGAACCATATTCTAGTGCTATTGAAGATTTTATAGAGAATGTAAAACCAACAATAATGTTAGTAGGGGGAACTACATTAGGAAGATCATTAGCACCAAGACTTGCAGCAAGATTTAAAACAGGTCTTACAGCAGACTGTACAATATTAGATATACAAGAAAACACAGACTTAGATCAAATTAGACCTGCTTTTGGTGGAAATATAATGGCTCATATTCATACACCAAACAATAGACCTCAATTTGCAACAGTAAGATATAAAATATTCTCTGCACCAAATGAAGTAGAAAATCCAACTGGAAAAGTTATTTTATGTAACGTCGGTAAAGAAAAATTAAACTCAAATATAAAAGTATTAAGCACTAAGCCTAAAACTAAAGAAGTTGGTCTTGAAGATGCAGAAGTTATTGTTGTTGGAAGTAGAGCTATAAAAAAACAAGAAGATATGGATATGATTTATAAATTAGCGGATGTATTAGGGGCACAAGTTGCAGGAACAAGACCACTAGTTGAATCTGGATGGATAGATGCCAAAAAACAAATAGGTCTTAGTGGTAGAACGGTAAAACCCAAACTTATAATAACTTGTGGTGTATCTGGAGCTGTTCAATTTGTGGCTGGAATGCAAGGTTCAGACTACATAGTAGCAATAAATAAAGATGAAAAAGCTCCTATATTTGATGTTTCTCACTTAGCATTAATAGGTGATATTTATGAAATAGTTCCGAAGTTAATAGAAAAAATAGAGAAAAAACAATTAGACTTAGCATTATCAGTGGAAGAATAGGGGGATTAGCTATGTATAAAAAAATTGATAAAAATGATATAGATTTTCTTATAGATATTTGTGGGAAAGATGAAGTTTTTGTAGGGGAAGGAATAAGTGAGGACTTTTCTCATGATGAGTTAGGTGGAGTTGAAAAATATCCAGAAGTACTTATAAATGTATATGAAACACAACAAGTATCTAAAATAATGAAATACGCATATGAAAATAATATACCAGTAACACCTAGAGGACAAGGAACTGGATTAGTTGGAGCAGCAGTAGCAATTCATGGTGGTATTATGATTAACTTAAGCAAGATGAATAAAATATTAGAACTTGATGAGGAAAACTTAACATTAACAGTAGAACCAGGTGTATTACTTATGACTATAGGTCAATACGTTCAGGAAAAAGACTTATTTTATCCACCAGATCCAGGTGAAAAAAGTGCTACAATAGGTGGAAATATAAATACAAATGCAGGTGGAATGAGAGCAGTTAAGTACGGAGTAACTAGAGATTATATAAGAGGGTTAGAAGCAGTTCTTCCAAATGGAGAAATAATTAATATAGGTGGAAAAGTCGTTAAAAATAGTTCTGGATATAGTATAAAAGACTTAATAGTAGGTTCAGAAGGAACATTAGCAATAGTAACAAAGGCTATACTAAGACTATTACCACTTCCTAAAAAAGATATAAGTTTATTAGTTCCTTTTAAAGATTTAGCAACAGCAATAGATACAGTACCTAAAATAATAAAATCAAAATCTATACCAACAGCAATAGAGTTTATGGAAAGAGAAGTAATACTTGCTGCAGAAGAATTTTTAGGAAAGAAATTCCCAGATAATAGTTCAGATGCATATTTATTACTAAAATTTGATGGAAATAGCAAAGAAGACATAGAAAAAGAGTATGATAAAGTTGCTCATCTATGTTTGGAAAATGGAGCATATGATGTATTTATATCTGATACACAAGAAAGAAATGAATCTATATGGTCTGCTAGAGGAGCGTTTTTAGAAGCTATAAAAGCATCAACAACAGAAATAGACGAGTGTGATGTTGTAGTTCCTAGAGATAAAGTTGCTGATTTTATAAGATATACTAATGAGTTACAAAAAGAATTAAATGTAAGAATAAAAAGCTTTGGTCATGCAGGAGACGGAAACCTTCATGTATATACATTAAGAGATGATATGGATGATAAAACATGGGAATTAAAACTAAAAGAAAGTTTTGATTGTATGTATAAAAAAGCAAGAGAATTAAGAGGGCAAGTTTCAGGAGAACATGGAATAGGATACGCTAAAAAAGGATACTTACACGAATCTCAAAGTGAAGCATATATGGATGTTATAAAAAATATTAAAATGGCTTTTGATCATAAAAATATATTAAATCCAGGAAAAATATATTAAAAAATATAAAAAGCTATACTTGTTGGAATCTAATCATCAAGTATAGCTTTTTTATATTTAAGGAAATTATATTTTATCTGATTTGTGGATAAGTATAATTTCCAGCCGCTAAGCTTTAGCAACGGACCTGGTTTGTAGGTCGTTGGCGATATGAGCGAAGCGAATTTTTTATTAATCTAATATTTTATTTACAAAATCTATAAACTCATCAGAATTATCACTTAGTATATTTGAAAATAATACATTTTCAAAATTACCTTTAATAGTTATATATTCTTTTAATAAAATTTTCTTTTTTTCAATTGAATACATATCTTCGTAATTAATTACTTCGATTAACTTAGCATCTCCTAAGTTATAAGCATAAAATATAAATCTCTTATTAGTAGCCGCAAGTATACCTGGTCTATAAACTTCTGTTCGTAAAAATGTTCTTATAGAACATCTTAATGATGATAATATTTCCTCATCTTCATCTAATATATTAATAATTTCGTTAATTATTTTGTCCATTATATATCCCCCTTAAAGATTAATCTCTAATAACCTTTTAAATATAGTATAGGATACGTATTAATATTTGTAAATTAAACTATAGTAAGTTTTCGTACTAATAATTATTGTTGTTGTATATTTTAAAGTGTAGTAACATCATAAATATAAAATGATTTTATATTGAAATATATAAAGGGGGAAATTTATTTGAATAGGAAAATGTACATATCTAATAATGATTCAGTATTTGCTGGTGTTTGTGGTGGAGTATCTGAATTCTTTGGATTTAAGTCATCAACTCTTAGAATAATATTTGTTTTATTCACAGTATTCCGGAATATAGGGATGGGTGTAATGTTATATGTAGCTTTAATTTTTCTTATGCCTAATCAAGCAAATTATTAATTATAAAACAAGGTAGTGATATATTAAAAATTTTAACTATTATCATACTTAAGATAAATAAAACTATGTTATATCATCATAAAATTCTAAATCTATTTTTCAGTATTCAGTTAATTTTATATTTCGTCCATTTTTCTCAAACAAAGGAACTTTTAATTCTTCTTCTAATTTTGATATTGATTTACTTAAAGCCGGTTGGGTTACGGAAAGTAAATTTGATGCAGTTGTAAAATTTTAAGTTTCGGCTATTGTCTTAAAGTATTCTAACTGTTGTAGATTCATTTTTATACTCCTTATTATTGTAGTTAATACATGACTAAAAGTTATACTTATATGAAAAATAGAAATTAGACATATATAAATTTATAGTGATATAATCTCAATAAATGATTAAAAAATAAATTAATTGTACTAATATAATTACATAAATTATAAATATTATTTATAGTTATGTCAAAGATAGGGGGAAATAAATATTATGATGAAAGTAGATAAAGATAAATGTATAGGTTGTGGATTATGCGTTAAGGACTGTTTCTTAAGAGATATAGAGCTTGTAGATAAAAAGGCTAATATTAAAAATATAACTTGTATTAAATGTGGCCACTGTATAGCAGTCTGTCCAAAGAATGCAGTATCAACTGATGAATACAATATGGAAGATATTAAAGATTATAATAAAGAAGAATTTGAGATAGATGCGAATAATTTATTAAACTTTATAAAGTTTAGAAGAACTATAAGACAATTTAAAAATAAAGATGTAGAAGTAGATATGCTTTCTAAAATTATAGAGGCAGGAAGATTTACTCAGACAGGAAGTAATAGTCAAAACGTATCTTATATAGTAGTAAAAGATGATATAGAAGAATTAAAATCAATGACATTAGAAAGATTAAGCCGAATGGGAGAACATATACTTTCTAATTTAAATCCACAGACAATGCCTATAAAAAAGTATGCCGATATGTGGGTTAATATGTATGAGGCTTACAAAGAAGATAAAGTAAAGGGAGATAGTTTATTCTTTAATGCTCCTGCTGTAATACTTGTTGTATCTGATTCACCAGTAAATGGTGCTTTGGCTTCTTCAAACATGGAGCTTATGACTAATGCATTAGGTCTTGGAACATTCTTTAGTGGATTCTTTGTAAGAGCAGCTCAAGGAAATAAAAAAATAATGGATTATCTAGGATTAGAAGAAGGTCAAGAAGTAGTTACTTGTATGGTAATAGGATATCCTTATATAAAATATTCAAGAACTGTACCTAGAAAAGATGCTCAGATATCTTGGAGATAATTAATAAAAACTATAGTTTAGAGTAAAAAATAAGTAGTCATAATGGCTACTTATTTTTGTATAAAGTTATATTAAATGACTTATGATTTAAACCATAGATATTAGTCTAATAACTCTGATTTAATAACATTTTTGATATTAGGTAGGTACATTAGTTTATATGTTTTATTTTCATCAATTTTATTGAATTTAGGATTATAATAATAACACTCTTTATTTAGTCTATATGATAAAATATTTTATGTAGAAATATTTGGGTGAAATTATAAAAAGGGAGAAAAATTATGAAGAAAAAATATTTATTATACATAGTATCTACTATTGTAATAGTAACATCATTAGTATTAATTAGGGAAAAAACACTAAAAAACAATTTAGAAACAGTAACAAAGGCATACGAAAAATTAATTGACTCAAGGGGAGATGTGGAATACGTTAAAGTAACTAAAAATGATGGCTCTTATGAAGAGTATTACAAAGACTCAGAAACAGCAATAGAGCAAAGAGATGAGTATAATAAAAATAATGAACTAAAAGTTAGAGAAATATTTCATAAAAATGAAGGTAAAATGAGTAGTATATATAATGAAAATGGTAAATTTGAAGGTAGTACAACTATACTTTCACCTCAGATAGCAAAAGAAAATAAAGAACTAGAAAATATATCTTTAATGGAAAGTATGTCAAATCAGTACACAACAAAATACTTAAAGGATAAATTTAAAAAAGTTAAAAATGAAGATAGTTCAGTCACAGAATACAAAAGTAAAACAGCTAAAATATATATAAATAAAGATACTGATACTATAACTAAGGTAGAAAGTATTCATCCTAGTGGAAAAAGTGAAGTAATAGAGTATAAAAAACTTAAAAAAGGCGAGAAAGATTTATTTAGAATAGATGCAAAAAATAATTCAAATATAGACCTTAGTAATGTAAAGCTTAAGGAGTATATGCAAGAAGATATTAATTATGAAAATGTAAAAGGATAAATATAAATATGGGAAGATTTGTATAAAAAGGCTACTTTACAGTAGCCTTTTTACATACATTATTAGATAAACAAATAAAAATTTGGGGGATAGAGATATTGAATAGTAATTCAAGAAAAATAATAATGGCAGTATTAATAATTATATTAGGTTTAATAATTGCACAAATAAGATTAAATATATATAAAAAAATAAATAATAATCAAAAAAATATATATCTTAATTGGGATATTAGTCTAGATACACCAGACAATGTAGTAGATATTTTTATAAGTGAGCCATCTTTTCATGGTGATGGTGAAAGATATGCTTATTTAGAATATTCCAAAGAGGATTTAAATAAGGTGAAAAATTTAAAAGAATGGATAATTATAAATAAAGACAATATAAAATCATTAAACAAAAAAATAGAGAAATTTAAAGAACAAGCATTTGAAATGAATAAATCTAACATAAAGTCTTATGAAGAAAATCCAATAAATTTAGAAATAGGGGATAAGTATATATACAAAAAAGATAGTGATGGTAGCTATATAATATTAATATTAAAGGGAAAAGAGAATAGAGTTTATTTACAAGAGTGGAAAATATAGTTTTACAAATGAGACAGAAAAACAGTTTATTCGACAAAGATTTAATTATAATGTTGGTTAGATGACGTAATATAACAATATGAAAAATATAAATGTTAGATACTTGTTGAATATTAAAGATTAGTTTGCTATCATTTGTGTTGTAATCAATTTTTTATATCTATAAAATTATATTCATATTAAAAGGGGGATTTATTATGAAAAAAATTTTTAACAGCTTAATTTTTAAGCTAGTGCTAGCAGTTACTATTGGTCTTATAATTGGTTTTGCGTCTTCAGAGTCTTTGATGAACGTAATAGTTACTCTTAAATACATTTTAGGGCAAGTGATATTTTTCTCAGTGCCACTAATAATAATTGGTTTTATAGCACCATCAATTGCTAGATTAAGACATAATGCTTCTCAATTACTAGGGTTTGCAATTGGATTTGCATATATATCATCAGTAGGTGCAGCTGCATTTTCTGCAATATTTGGTTATATGTTAATTCCAAAACTATCAATCGCTTCAGCTACTGGATCTTTACGTGAATTACCAGAGCTTATCTTCAAATTAGATATACCTCAAGTAATGCCTGTTATGAGTGCTTTATTTTTATCTATAATAATTGGTTTAGCAGTGACATGGACAAAAGCTGATTTAGTTGAAAAATTATTAAACCAATTCCAAGATATAGTTTTAAGCTTGGTGAATAGAATAGTAATACCTATACTACCTTTCTTTATAGCTACAACATTTGCATCTTTAGCATACGAAGGTTCTATAACTAATCATCTTCCTGTATTTTTAAAGGTTATAGCTATTGTTCTTATTGGACACTTTATATGGCTAGCAGTTCTATATATTATTGGAGGTGCTATATCAGGTAAAAATCCAATTGAAGTTATAAAACACTATGGCCCAGCTTACTTAACAGCTGTTGGAAGTATGTCTTCTGCGGCAACATTACCCGTAGCATTAGAATGTGCTAAGAAATCTAAATCTTTAAGAAAAGATATATTAGATTTCTCTGTTCCACTTTGTGCAAATATACATCTTTGTGGATCTGTTTTAACTGAAGTATTCTTTGTAATGGTTGTATCTCAAATTCTTTATGGAAAACTTCCAAGTGTTACTACTATGATTTTATTTATAGTATTACTTGGAATATTTGCAATAGGAGCACCGGGTGTTCCTGGTGGTACAGTTATGGCATCTCTTGGTTTAATAACTAGTGTTCTTGGATTTAATGAAACTGGAACAGCACTTGTATTAACTATATTTGCTCTTCAAGATAGCTTTGGTACAGCTTGTAACGTTGTTGGAGACGGTGCAATAACCCTTATGCTTACCGGAGTTGCAGATAAAAAGAACATAAAAAGTGAGGAAGTTTCTTCTGATTTATCAGAAATTTAATATACGTATAAGTTTATAAATAAAAACAAGCCTTATTAAAAGATATTTTTTATAAGGCTTGTTTTTATTATCGCATAAAATAATTTTGATATAAAATATTAGGATATGGTAAGATAAAACATAAGTAGTAGGTGGAATTATGAAAAAATATTAAGTGAGGGAAACTAATGAACATAAAAATAAGACAAGAAAATGAAAAAGATTATAAAGTAAGCGAAGATTTAGTAAAACTAGCTTTTGAAAATGAAGAATTTAGTGATAAGAGTGAGCATTTGTTAGTAAATAGACTTAGAAAAGGAAACTCTTTTATAAAAGAATTATCTATGGTAGTAGAAGATAATGAAAAGATTGTAGGACATATTTTATTTACAAAAGCACTAATAGATAATGGTAAAGAAAAGTTTGAAACTTTAGCTTTAGCACCACTTTCAGTTTTACCAAAGTATCAAGGTAAAGGTATAGGAAGTAAGTTAATTAAAGAAGGTTTAAAAAAAGCAAAAGAAATGGGATATAAATCAGTTATAGTTTTAGGTCATGATAAGTATTATCCTAGATTTGGATTTATACCTGCAAGTAATTATGATATAAAAGCTCCATTTGAAGTACCTAATGAAGCATTTATGGCTTTAGAATTAATCCCTAATGGTTTAGAAAATATTAGTGGAACAGTAGTTTATGCAAAAGAGTTTCTTATATAATAATTACAACTAATAAACAATCTAAATACTCTATATAGTTAAAATCAATATGTGTTCTAATTTTATAGGAAACTATAAGAATTACAAAACTAATTATATAAGTATAGCGAACTTATGTTAATATAATGGGTGGTAAATCCTCATGCATATTACAAAATGCTTTGCAGTTTGTGGATGAACCAGGATATGCCTGTGCTATCATCAGATTATCATATGCAGATTTTAATAATATAATAGCATCTATAGGAGCAATAGCCTGTGAAAGTATATTAATAAGTAATAATAGGAAAAAATATCAAGAAATAAATGAAGAAAGACAAAGAATTGAAGACTTAAAAGCAATGGTAGTTGAAATGCCTAATTTCATTGGTGGACCTGTAGAAAAAATTGGAGAATTTTTTAGAAAATGAAGTACATTACATAATTAAAGCAACTTCAAATGATAATCCAAATAAAGCTGGATTAGTATATGACAAAGGAAGAGATCCAGGGGATAATGTAGGTATGTTTAGATATGAAGGTAGACTAAGTATCCCACTTACAATAAAAATACATGCAAGGGCGATTTAAGGTGTATATATGAGCAAAGGAATATTAGTAAAATTAATTGATGCAATAAAAGAGAACAACAGAAGAGAAACTATTAAAAAGCAAAACTATAATAAGCAGCAACAGGAAGTGGATTATTTTCAAGTAGGAATAATGACAACAATAATAAATCACAATAAGAAATTCTTGGAGTATATATGTATATTTGGTATACTATGATTTAGATTCAAACATAAAAATATATATTGGAACAAATTAATATAACAACTAAGGAGATTGACAGAATGAAAGAAATAATAAGATTAGGAAAAAAAATAATAAAAATAATGTTTTTTTTATTTATAGTACTGTATATGTGGGGTTTACACTTAGGCTCAAAAGAATATAAAAGAATTGAACCTGAAGTTAAAAAACAATTCAATAATTTAGAATGGAAAATGGATGATACTACATGGTTTGGAAGTGAAGTAGAAACTAAATTTAAAAATACTACTAGAACAACTTTAGGTGTTAAAATTAGTTATAAATTAAAAGATTATGATGGAACAATATTAGAAGAAGGTATTTCAGATGAAGTTAGAATTGAACCAGGAGATACAAAATTGATTGAAATTCCACTTGGATATAAAAATGTATCAGTTGATAATCTTGATTTTAAATTGAATAATTTTTAAAAGGAGAATCTGCATGAATATATATGTTTAAATATAAGATTTATATAGTAAAAAAGACCGCTTAAATTTAAGTGGTCTTTTTTACTATAACTAAAGAAACATAGGTACTTTATTTAAAATTAAAAAACAATAATGCAAATCATTAAAATTAATGAAGATACAAGTTTAAACAAAGTATAATAATAAGATTTCTTATATTTATCTAATTTATAAAGCTTAATAGTTTTTAAATAATTCTCAAAGGCACTAAGAGCATACAGAAAAATTAATACATAAGAGTAATGCATATTCTTAATTGCTACAAGGTAAAGACATATTAAAAGACCAAAAGATAATAGATATCTAAGCTTATTAGGTAAAAGTTTAAGTTCAGTCTCTTTATCAATATTTTTTATATAAAATTTCTTCTTTAAAATAAAACCAATAATAATATCTGAAGCTAATAAAATAAGTACTAATAAGGCCATTTAGGCAAATCTCCCTTCAAGGATATATAATCATGTAAATTAGAATACTTCTAAAATGAATAATAGTATATTTTTTGAGAAAGTTCAACAAAGAGTAACATTGTTTAAGACAAGTTCATAGCTTATATTAGGGGTGCTATTATGAAAATAGAGGAAATTATGAAACAAGTAAAAGACACTATGGACAATTATAATTTGACTTTTGAACAAGCCCTAGAACTATTCAAAGTTCAAAACACTTTAGGAAATTTAGAAAGCTTATGTGAAAAGTTAGATAAAACAAGTGCAGAAATATCAAATCTATCTGAAAAAGTTGATGCTGTAGTAGCAATACTATCATATACAAATTTTAAATAATACAAAAGCACCTGTTTAATTATAGGTGCTTTTGTATTATTTAAAAAATTTAGAAAAAATCGAAATTTGTATTTCATATAAAAAGGAAAAAAGCATATATATGTAAAATATAATAACTAACACAAATATGATATTAAAACTAAAATAGGGGATGTGTATATATGAACATTACAGAAGGAAGGTATAGAATGTTTGAAATATATGCTAAAGAATACAAAAAAATTATGCAAGAAAAAGATCAAAAAAAGATTAATAGACTAGAAGAAAAGATGAATTACATAGATAAAGAATTAACTGATTATACTAAAGAATTTTGCAAGCTAGATTTAGAATTTAAGGAAAATTCAAATGAAATTCCAGACCCTATAAAATATTATATGGAAAATGGTATTGCCTTAAATCCACATAATTACGTAAATAACACTAAATGGGAAGGATTTTGGAAAAAGTGTAGTGGAAAGGATTTAGAATATTTTATATCATACCTAGAATATCCAATTATGTATCCAAAACATGAAAATTATATAGAAAATAATAAAAATTTGATAGATGTGTTTAAAAATGAAACAGGATTTAATAAAACTCCATATGGAGTAATTTGTGCAGAAACTATAAATAAGAAATATTTTAAATAGATTATAAAAAATGAGTTTAAAGATTCGATTTTAAGAAAGTTGGGTAATTAATAATTTTGAAATAAAAGCTAAACAAATCTTCATTATTGACGAATAAATAATAAAGGAATATTTTAGAATAATACCATTATTTACTAAAAGAATAACATGTCGTATAATTGTTGCATATGGAAAATAATGGAAATGAGGATGAGGTGGAGATAATTGAAAAATAAAATTGCATTAGCAACATTAGCTATGTTACCTATAGCAGCCACTAATGTAAGTGCATCTGGACATATAGGAGTCGTGACAACAAGTTCCTTAAATGTAAGAAGCGGAGTAGGAACTAATAATAGTGTTATTTTTACAATAAAAAAAGGTGACCAAGTCGAAATAAAAGAAACATCAGATGGATGGTATAAGATAAGAACTAACTCAGGACAAGAGGGTTGGTCATCTTCTGAATATATATCAACTAGTCAAATTGCAAGCCAAGAATCTTCAACAGGAAATAAGAAAAAAACTACTGATAGAGTAAACTTAAGAAATGGAGCTGGAACTAGTTATAGAGTTATTACCACTTTAAATAAAGGTGAAGTGTTGGAAGTTGTTTCAGAAAGCAATGGATGGGCAAAAGTTAAGCATGATGGAAGACTAGGTTACATTTCTAGTCAGTACCTAGAAAATTTAGGGTCGAGTTCTAGTAATGTATCATCAACAAAAATAGTTGATACAGATACACTAAATGTAAGAAGTGGACCAAGTACTAGCAATGGAATAGTAGGTAAACTACATAAAGGTGAAAAAGTAGGTGTAATATCAGAAGGCAATGGATGGTCAAAAATAAAGTTTAATTCTACTGAAGCATATACTTCTACAATGTATCTAAAAGCAGAAGGTCAGGTTACTGTACCAGAAAAACCATCAAAACCAGATACTACTCCTGAAGCTACTAAAGAAACGAAAGTAGTAAATACATCTTCATTAAATGTAAGAAATGGAGCGGGAACTAGCAATTCTAAAATAGGAAGCTTAAAATTAGGAGAAAAAGTAGAAGTAATATCAGAAAGCAATGGATGGTCAAAAATTAAGTTTAGCGGGTCTACTGGGTATGTATCAAGTCAGTATTTAAGCAAAATAAATACAAGTCCAGAAACACCAGAAAAACCATCTCAACCAGAAACTACTAAAGAAACAAAACAAGTAAATACATCTTCATTAAATGTAAGAAGTGGAGCAGGAACTAATAATTCTAAAATAGGAAGCTTAAAATTAGGAGAAAAAATAGAAGTAATATCAGAAAGCAAAGGATGGTCTAAAATTAAGTTTAATGGATCTACTGGATATGTATCAAGTCAGTATTTAAGTAAAGTAAATACAAGTCCGGAAATACCAGAGAAACCATCTCAACCAGAAACTCCAACACAAGCAAAAGAGGTAAATACATCTTCATTAAATGTAAGAAGTGGTCCAGGAACTAACTATTCTAAAGTAGGAAGCCTTAAGCAAGGAAATAAGGTAGATGTAATATCTGAAAATAACGGATGGTCAAAAATAAAGTTTAGCGGAAAAGATGGCTTTGTATCAAGTGAATACTTAAGCCAAGAAGGTGGCTCTAAACCAGAAAATCCAGTACCTCCTGTTGTAGGTGGAGATAGTGTTCAAATAGTAGATGGTGCTACTGTACATAATAAAGGACTAATTTATTCATTAAGTAATCACGTTGAAAAGCAGATTAATGTGGGTAAAAATGTAATGAATTCAGCTAATGCGGGTAAAAATGACTTAGAATATTTCTTAAATCCTAATAATTTTAGAAATAGTAAAAAGGGAATGATGCAGTTCTTAAGATTAGACAGCTACAAAGGTGGAATAACTGCTGGTGAGTTAAATTCATTTTTAAATGCTCAAAGGCTTTCTTCACAAGGAACTAATGTATTCTATAATCAGGGGCAAGCTTTTATAGATGCTGCTAGAAAATATAATATAGATTTAGTATATCTTGTAGCACATTCTATGTGGGAAACGGGATATGGTTCTTCAACATTAGCACAAGGACAAGTTTTAACAAGCTATAAGGGACAAGCTTTAAGTTCACCAGTTAAAGTTTATAACTTCTTCGGTATAGGTGCATTTGATGGAACAGCTAACCTATCAGGAGCAGAAGCGGCTTATGCAAATGGATGGACAAGTGTAGAAAAAACTATTGAGGGATCTGCAAAATGGATAGCAAATAATTATTTAAAGAGCTCAAAATATGACCAAAATACGGTTTATAAGATGAAGTTTTACTATGAAAATCCAAGACACCAGTATGCAACAGACGTAAACTGGGCAAATGGAATATCAGGTATAATGTATAGATTAATAGGAATGTATGATACAACAAGTAATTTAAAATATGAAATTCCGATTTATCAGGGATAGTATAAAAAATAACTAGATTAATAAAATATTAATCTAGTTATTTTTTATTAAATATTAATTTTATTTTTCGATGTTTGGATTATTATTAAAAATTCTATAAACTATTGCTGATAATAATAAAATGTTTAAGATAAAGCAACCTAAGCCAAGTAATCTTAAATCTTTACTAGTAGTTAATACCCAAATAGTAGTAAAGATTGTGAATAGTACAATTGGAACAAGAGCTACAAAGTATCTTTTTTTAGAAAATAAAACACATATTATAGTTAAAATACAAATAAGAGCAATTGGTAATAAGAACAATCCAGTTTCACTTATAACGACTGGATAATCAGAACTATCAAATAAATAGAATGAAGATGGTATTACCATTCCCATTAAATATATGAAAACCCCAATATTTCCGAATATATCATAGAGAATACTTCCTTTTTTCATTTTAGTCACATCCTTGTAAAGTATTAAAATATAACTAAATTATAACATTAAATTTCATATTACAAAAATATTTTAAACAACATAAAAATTCCCCAGAAAATATAGATTTTAATAAGTTCTATTTTACGGGGGATTTTTTATTAGCGAATTTTTATTTAAAATATCTTTTGTACTTGAAAAATACATCTATATTATGTTCTTTAACAATATTTTTTAAATTACCAAAGTTATAGGTAGCTAGTGCATATTCTCTCATCTTATTAAAAACTAGTTTTTCACTATCATCTTTAAATATTAAAAAGTCTCTTGCTATATCCCAGGCCTTAGACTCTCTAGCAATTAGGTTTTGCTTTAATTTTAAAACACAAAGTTCAAGATCATAAGGTATATTACCTTTATGAAAATCAGTATTATTAATATCTATATCATATTCAATAATTTTATCTACAATATCAGATAATATTTCTGAGTACTCCTCTTTAGACTTAGAAATATCAGGGTCTAATATATGGCCAATTTCATGAGATAGTACAAACTTGGCTATGGATTGAATGTTAGCGGAATTAATAGGGATAACATTTTTATCTACATTTATAAAAGCAAAAAAATTATAACAAAAAGATAAAAATCCAAGTTTTGATGCTAAAATAAGTCTAAAGTTAGGCAGTGTACAAATAGGTATATTTCTGGTTCTAGAGTAATAAAGATATACTTTTTTACTTATGTTAATGTTTGATAAAGACTTTTTAAGTAATTTTTTTTCTCCTAATTCTCGGTAGTAAAGTGCTATTTTTCTATAATTATCTGCATCAAAAGAAGACATGATAACACCGCCTTGCGTTATAGTATTGTATATTATAATATTAAATAAAGTTAGATTTGTAGCTAATCCAATTTAAAATAGTACAGGTATAAAATTAAGTTTTAAAAATCAAAATATTTTGAAAATGTATTACTTAAATATTTTATTAAAATATTGATGTGAAAATTTAGATAACACACTGGTCAAAAGGGTATATACCTATGATATAATAGTTAGTCTATAGAAGGGAGTTGCCTATGGAAAGTGTAAAAGAGTATTTAGATAAATTAGAGATAAATAACAATATACTAGCAAAACAATTAAAAGAAGTTTATATAAAGAAAGTAGTGTATTTTAAAGAGAATAAAATAGTTTATTTTTACTTAACTTCAAAGGATGTAGTATCAAATGAACTTTTAGAATCTTTTAGAGAAGAGTTAAAGGAGAAATTAAATTATTTTAAAGATATAAAATTAAAAATAAGGTACACAGGGCTTGATAGGAAATCAAACAAAGATATAATCAAAAGATACTGGGTAAATATTATGTATATACTAAAAAGCTTGTGCCCGTCATTAGCAGGATGGCAAAAACAAGTTGAATACTTGTGTATAGACGATCTATTAAAAATAAAATTACCTAAAGGTTTATTTTATGATAGATTAATGAAACAAAATATAATTCATGTAATTAAAACTGTATTAGTTGAAGAAATAGGAATGGAAATTAATATAGAAATTGAAAGAGCTGTAGATGAAGAAGTAAATATTGAAAAAATAATTAAAAAAACAGATAGAATAACTGAAGAAAGAATTAGAGAGTTAGAAATAAGTAGCCAAACTAAATCTGAAGAAGAGGAAGAAGTAGCTTATGTTATAAAACCAGAAGTTGATGAAAGTTTAATATATGGTGAAAATGTTCATGCCATGGTAGAAGATATTAAAGACTTAAATAATACCTCAGGGACAGTAAGTGTAATTGGGGAAGTTTTTGATGTTGAAACTAAAGAACTTAGAAATGGAAAGATTTTATTAATAGCTTCAGTTACAGATTATACTAGCTCAATAAGTTGTAAACTTTTCTTAAATGATACTAATAAAGATAGTGTACTTGACCATGTTAAAAAAGGTTCTTATTTAAAAATTAAAGGTGACGTAATTTATGATACTTACCAAAGAGAGCTTACTATGACTATAAGTGGTATAAGAAAAGAACATAAACCTGAAAGAAAAGATTTAAGTGAAAATAAAAGGGTAGAATTACATGCGCATACTCAAATGTCTTCTATGGATGCACTTTGCCCTGTAAAAAAATTAGTAGAAAGAGCAGCTGCATGGGGACATAAAGCAATAGCAATAACTGACCATGGTGTAGTTCAAGGATTCCCAGAGGCTATGAATGCAGCTAAAGCTTCTGGTATAAAAATACTTTATGGAGTAGAAGGATACTTAGTAGAAGACGATGCTTTAATAATAGAAGATGCAAATGATAAGCCATTAACACAAAGCTTTGTAGTATTTGATATAGAGACTACTGGTTTTTCTAATACTAATGATAAAATAACAGAAATTGGTGCAGTTAAAATAGAAAACTTTAAAGTAGTAGATAAATTTAGTGAACTTATAAATCCTCAAAAGGATATATCTTATAAAATACAAGAGTTAACGGGTATAACTAACGATATGGTAGCTGATAAGCCTACAATAGAAGAAGTACTACCTAAATTTTTAGAATTTATTGGAGATAGTGTATTAGTTGCTCATAATGCAGAGTTTGATATGGGATTTATATCAGAAAAATGTAGACAACAAGATATAGAGTTTAATAATAAAAGTGTTGATACATTAACACTTTCACGAATATTACTTCCAGATTTAAAAAGACATAGATTAAACGTAGTTGCAAAAGCATTAGGAGTACCACTGTTAAATCACCATAGAGCAGTAGACGATGCACAAGCAACAGCACTTATATATATAAAGTTTTTAGAAATGCTTGATAAAAAAGGTGCAAATACTTTAAGAGAAGTTAACGATGTATTAGGAAAAATAGATTACCAAAAGTTAGGAACCAATCATATAACATTAATCGTTCAAAATTATACAGGACTTAAAAATCTTTATAAAATAGTTTCAGATGCTCATGTTAATCATTTTTACAGAGCACCTAGAATACTAAGAAGTGTGCTACAAGAACATAAAGAAGGAATAATTATAGGCTCTGCTTGTGAGGCAGGTGCTGTATTTAGAGCAGTTAAGAAAAATGTTCCTGATGAGGAAATGGCAAAGATAATAGAAATGTATGATTACATTGAAGTTATGCCAATAGATAATAACCGTTTTATGATTGATAAAGGTGAAGTAAGTGATGAAGAAGAGTTAAGAGATTTAAATAGAAAGCTCATAGAAACAGCATATAAATTTGGTAAAATACCAGTTGCCACAGGTGATGTTCACTTTTTAGATAAGCATGAAGCAGTTCATAGAAAAGTGTTAAAGTACTCTCAAGGATTTAAGGTTGAAGATGAAGAAACTTATCTTCATTTTAGGACAACTGATGAAATGCTAGAGGAATTTAAATACTTAGGTGAAGATTTAGCTTATGAAGTAGTAGTAACAAACACTAATAAAATTGCAGATATGGTAGAGGTTATAAAACCAATACCAGATGATACTTATCCTCCAGTAATAGAAGGATCAGACGTAGAACTTAGAGAAATGTGCTATGAAAAAGCTAAAAGAATATATGGAGATCCAATACCAGAGGTAGTAATAAATAGACTTGATAGAGAATTAAATTCTATAATAGGTAATGGATACGCAGTGATGTATATAATATCTCAAAAGCTAGTTACAAAGTCACTAAGCGATGGATACCTGGTTGGTTCAAGAGGATCTGTTGGTTCATCATTTGCAGCTACGATGAGTGACATAACAGAGGTTAATCCACTTCCAGCTCATTATATTTGTGATGATCCAGAGTGTAAGTACTCATACTTCTTTGAAATTGGAGAGTATGGTTCAGGAGTTGACTTACCTGATAAGGATTGTCCGAAATGTGGCAAGCCACTTAGAAAAGATGGACATGATATACCATTTGAAGTTTTCCTAGGATTTGAAGGGGACAAAGAACCTGATATAGACTTAAACTTCTCAGGAGATTATCAGCCGGTAATTCACAAATATACAGAAGACTTATTTGGTGAAGGTTATGTTTATAGAGCAGGTACAATAGGTACAGTAGCAGAAAAAACAGCCTTTGGATATGCTAGAAAATATATAGAAGAAAATAATATAAATGTACCAAGTGCAGAAGCATTAAGACTTGCTAATGGATGTACAGGAGTTAAAAGAACATCAGGGCAGCATCCTGGTGGAGTTATGGTTATACCTCACTATAAAGATGTATACGACTTTACTCCAATACAGTATCCAGCAAATGATACATCTTGTGGAGTAATAACAACACACTTTGACTACCACTCAATAAGTGGTAGAATACTGAAACTTGATATACTAGGGCACGATGCTCCGACCATGATAAGAATGTTAGAAGATATTACAGGAATTATTGCAACAGATATTCCGCTAGATGACCCAGAGACAATGTCACTATTTACATCAACAGATGCATTAGGTGTAACACCTGAGGAGATAAACTGTCCAATAGGATCTCTAGCAATACCTGAGTTTGGTACAAAGTTCGTTAGACAAATGCTACTTGATACTAAGCCAACAACTTTTGCAGCATTAGTTCGTATATCTGGACTTTCTCATGGTACCGACGTTTGGTTAAATAACGCACAGGACTTAGTAGTGGCTGAGGTAGTTGGAATAGATGATGTTATATCAACTAGAGATGATATAATGAACTACCTTATATTTAAAGGACTAAAGCCTAAAAATGCCTTTACAATAATGGAAAACGTAAGAAAAGGTAAAGGACTAAAGCCTGAACATATAGAAGAGATGAAGGAAAATGATGTACCAGAATGGTATATAGGTTCATGTCAAAAGATAAAGTACATGTTCCCTAAGGCCCATGCTGTTGCTTATGTTATGATGTCATTTAGACTTGCATATTGTAAGGTACATCATCCTGAGGCATTTTATGCAACTTACTTTACAACTAAAGCAGAGGACTTTGATGCAGATTTAATAGTAAAAGGACTTCCTGCTATAAAAGCTAAGATACATGAAATCGAAAGTTTTGGAAATGATGCAACAACAAAAGAAAAGAATATGCTTACAGTACTAGAAGTAGCTCTTGAAATGTATGCAAGAGGATTAAAAATACTTCCAGTAGATATATATAAATCAGATGCAACGAAATTCCAAGTTGCAGGAGAAAAAACATTACTTCCACCAATGATAGCTCTACAAGGAGTTGGGGAAAATGCAGCGATAAATATCCAAAAAGAAAGAGAAAATGGAGAATTTATTTCAAAAGAAGAATTAAGAAAAAGAACTAAGATTTCAAAGACTGTAATAGAAACACTTACAGTTCATGGTTCACTTGAAAATATGAGTGATGAAAACCAATTATCACTATTTTAAATAAAAACAGGTATTGATAAAAAATACAATACCTGTTTTTATTTGTTTAAAAAGAATAAGTACAATTTGTATATTACAAATTTGTAAGGAAATTGAGATATAAATCGATTATACATAATTATAAAATCCTATATACTAAGTTACTGTAAAGAGGAAAAAGGAGGTACACAAATATGTCTAAAATATTAGAAGTTAAAAACTTAAAAAAATCATATGGAACTAAAAAAAATATACAAACAGTGTTAGATGGTATAGACCTTGAAATAAACAAAGGAGAATTTGTAGGGGTAATGGGACCTTCGGGTGCTGGTAAAAGTACTCTTTTAAATATTGTTTCTACAATAGATACAGCATCAAGTGGAGAAATAAATATAGAAGGAAAAAACATAACTAATTTAAATAACAAACAAATATCTAAGTTTAGAAGAGAAAGTTTAGGATTTATATTCCAAGACTTTAACTTACTAGATACTTTATCTGTAAAGGATAATATTGCATTACCATTAGCCCTTGCTCGTGTTAATGCAAATGTGATAAATAAAACTGTAAAATCAATAGCTACGACACTAGGAATTGAATCACTACTTGATAAATATCCTTATGAAATATCAGGGGGGCAAAAGCAAAGAACTGCTTGTGCTAGAGCTATAATTACAAAGCCTTCACTAATATTAGCTGATGAACCTACAGGAGCACTTGATTCTAAATCATCTACGGACCTTTTAAATGCTATGACTAGCTTAAATAAAGAACAAGATGCAACTATAATGATGGTTACTCATGATGCATTTGCTGCTAGTTATTGTAAAAGGGTTTTGTTTATAAAAGATGGATTAATATTTAAAGAATAATAAGACATGAGTCTAGAAAAGAATTCTTTAAAGAAATTTTAGACGTTTTATCATTGATAGGTGGTGGTGATAATGGTCTTATTTAATATAGCTAAAAAAAATATAGAGAAAAATTTAAAAGGGTATTTCTTATATTTTTTCTCTATAGTATTTACTGTATGTATATACTACTCATTTAAAAACTTACAGTATAACCCGGCTATAGATAGTGCATTAGCAGGAAGTAGTAAAGCTTCTACTGCTTTTAATTCTGCTTCAGTTGTAATTGCTTTATTCTCAGTACTATTTATATGGTACTCAAATAGTTTCTTTATAAAGAAAAGGAAAAAAGAAATTGGGTTATATGCTCTTTTAGGAATAGAAAATAGAGAAATCGGGATTCTTTTATTCTTTGAAACATTAATAATAGGAGCAGTTTCACTAATAATAGGAATAGTGTTTGGAATTATATTTTCAAAACTTATGTTAGGAATACTTTTAAAGATTATCGGATTAAATTTAAGTATACCTTTTTACGTATCATTTAAAGGAATATTTGATACACTTGTACTTTTCATATTTGTATTTTTAGTGATTGCTTATCAGAGCAATAGAATAATTTACAAGTTTAAGCTTATAGATTTATTTAAAGCTTCAAGTGTATCGGAAAAAGCTAAAAAGGGATCAAAGTTATTGGCTATAACATCAATAGTTCTTATAGGGTTTGGATACGTAAATTATATTTCAGTTTTAAAAGGAATGGATATAGTAGTGTCAGCTATGATTACCTTATTTACAGTTGTATTAGGTACATTTTTATTCTTTAGCTCATTTATGTATTTTGTAATTAGAAAGAAGAAAAATCAAGAATCAAACTATTACAAAGGACTAAATATGATATCTACATCTCAATTACTTTATAGAATAAAAAGTAATGCGAAGATGTTATCTATAATATCAATATTAAGTGCAACTACTTTAACCGCTATAGGTATATCTATGACAACATACTTTATGAGTTCTGAAAACGTAGATAGCATTGCTCCATTTTCTTATACTTTAAAAATTGATAATAAAGATTATATAAAAGAATTTGAAGAAACTTTAAGTAATTCAAGTAATCATAAATTACTTGATAAATCTAAATTTACTTATATAACATTACCAGAAGTAAAAAATAATTCAAATTCTGATTATCTTGAAGAATATGAAATAATTTCTTTATCAAACTTAAATCAATTATTAAAGATAAAAGGTGTTAAAGAGGCAAGTAATATAAAAGATAGTGAATTTATTCATGTATATCCTAAATATAACGACTATCGAGCTAAGTCAGTTGTTGATATAGATCATAATGGGACTACATTTAAATTAAATCTTAACTCTAGTATAGATGAAAAATTATATAATACAGAAATACCTCAAAATACTATAGTTGTATCTGATAGTACTTTCGAAAGTTTAAAATCAAATAATAAAGTAAATAACTACTATTTATATGATATATCTAATGAAAAAGATAGTGAATATTTTAATAATAAAGTTTTAAAATTAACTGAAAAATATGCAGTTGGAGAATATGAGAAGCCTTCTAATAGCTTAGTAAATTCTTATTACTCAACATTTAAAGATATATTCACAACTTCTGGAATAATGGTATTTATAGGAGTCTTTGTGGGGTTAGTATTTTTAGTTTGTACTGGTAGTGTTATATTTTTCAAGCTACTATCTGAGGCTCAAGATGAAGCACCTAGATATAATGTATTAGATAAAATTGGGGTAGATACTAGTGATGTAAAGTCATCTGTTTATAACCAAGTTGGATTTAATTTCTTCGTACCATTATTAATAGGAAGTATTCATAGTATTGTAGCAAATTATGTTGTATGTAAAATGTTTGGTCAAAATTTAATATTTGTAATGGCTTGGACACTTATACCTTACTCAATAATCTATGTAGTTTACTACTTGCTTACATCTAAGTTTTATTTTGATATAGTTACTAAAAAAATTAAGGAGAATTTAATATGAAAAAAATAATATCTATTGCAATAGCAATTTTAATAATACTAGGGGGAGCATTTTTCGCTTTAAGAACAGTGTTATTCCCTGTTAAATATACATCTGATATAAAGAGTATTTCTAGCGAATACAAGATAGACCCGTATATATTAGCTTCACTTGCACACTTTGAATCAAGATTTGATGATAAAAAATATGAGAAAAATTCAAATAATGGGATTTTAAGATTTAGTGATGAATCTTCAACTAAATTAGCAAAAGAGTTAAATATTAATAATTTTAAACCTGAGGATTTAGTTGACCCCAAAACTAGTTTAAAACTAGGAGCATATTATATATCTAAGTTTAGTAATGAAGGTTTAAGCAAAGTAGTTCAAGAGTGGAATGTTAAAAATGGAGAGGAAGCTAACTTTGATAGAAGAGACTATGCAAAGCAGTACTATCTTCCTAAAATAGAAAAGAATATAAAAATATTTAAATTTTTATATCCAGATTTAAAAAATTAAATTTATCTCTTTTTATAATGATTTTAAAAGATAAATAATTATAATACGTAAAAGGTATTGGCTAAATAGTCAATACCTTTTTATTTAAATTGCATTAGAATATACTATTCTAAATTACTACTTTCATTAACTTCATTTTTAATTAAACTAGGTTTTAAATACATTGTTCCTAACCCTAAAAGCATTCCAATTATTGCAGGTACTACCCAACCTAGACCTTGAGAGTATAAAGGTAATTTACTAAATAAATCTGAAAGATAACTTAATTTTATTCCTACTTGACCTAAAGTATCAACGACGCTTACTACACCAGTAAATAGTATTGTAAATTTATAAACTAAAGTATTTTCTTTTATAAACTTATCAAACATTGATAGTAATATAAGCATTATTGAGATTGGGTATATCGCATTTAATAGAGGTACTGATACAGCTAGTAGCTTTGTTAATCCTAGGTTAGCAAGGGTCATACTAGAAACAGATAAGATTCTAACCCAAGATTTATAAGATACTTTATTAGTAAGAGTTGCAAAGTATTGGCTACAAGAACTTATAAGCCCAACACTAGTTGTCAAGCAAGCTAATGTAAATGTAGCTGCTAACAATAATGCTCCTGGTTTACCGAAAATATGCGTTGTAACATTTGTTAAAGTTTGAGCTCCATTTTCAGTAGCACCAAATCTAAAACCACTAGTTGCTCCTAGATGAGCAAGTAACGAATATATTATTACCAATAAAGTTCCTGCTATAAGTCCTGCTTTTATAGTTGCTGAAACTACGGCTTTTTCATCTTTTACCCCGTTAGATTTTATTGCTAGTGCTATAACTATACCAAAATTTAAAGCTGCTATTGTATCCATAGTTAAATACCCATCTAAAAATCCTTTGACTAACGGATTAGCTAAATAATCTTTGCTAGGCTCTCCATAACTACCTAAAGGTCTAAATAAAGATCCTAAGAAAATAACAAGTATTAAGAGTAACAAAGTTGGAGTTAACACTTTACCCATACGGTTTACTAACTTTGTTGGAGAGAGTGAAAGCCAATATGCAACTGAAAAGAAAATAAATGTAAATAAAAATAATGCAAGAGATTTTGGAACACTTTCTGGTAAATAAGGTGATACTACCATTTCGAAAGGTAAACTTCCAGCTCTTGGTATACCTAAACCAGGTCCTATTGATAAATATATTAAAATAGTAAAAACTATTGCAAAACTATTATTAACTTTCTTAGCTAAGTTAGTTAACCCACCTGACTTAGCAACAGCAATCACGCCTAATATAGGAAACCCAACCGCTGTTATAAAAAATGATGCCATTGCTATCCATGTGTTATGTCCTGCTGATTGCCCAAGAAATGGTGGAAATATTAAGTTTCCTGCTCCAAAGAATAAAGAGAAAAGCATTAATCCTATAAATAATAAATCTTTTTTTGATAAATCGTTCATTTTTATATCCTCCTGTTTTAATTATATTTTTCAGTAATTCATTATTTCACCTTCAATGTCCATTAAAATTCCCCCTTTCAAGAAATAAAAAAACCGCCCCTTGTAAAATACAAGGGACGGATTATCCGCGTTACCACCCTAGTTCCACAAAATTAGGTTATAAAAAATAAACCTTTTCGTGGCTCTTAGTTACGTATCTATCAATACGCTTACCTTTTAACGGTGGAAGATACCGGCAATACTTACTTAAAATACGTTCAGCATTGCTTCTCAGAGATGATTTTTCAGTATAATTTGAACATTGGTTTTCAGCAAACACCAACTCTCTGTGGAACAAAATAATACTTACTTTTTCTCTTCATAGAATTTATTTCCTTTAAATTTATTAATCTAATAATATAGACTATTTTTAATTATGTCAACATAAAAAATAAATTTTTTATATTTTAAAATTTATTTTAATAATCAATTAATTTAAAGATACGTTGACCGTATAATTAAAATATATTTTTCTACTTTTAAATTCAAAAAATAATATAAATACGCATAATATCTTAATTATTTACAAAAAATTCCATTCGTGTTAATATAAAATGTAAAATTAAATATTAAATAAAATTAAATTAGCAAACCCGGAGTGATTCGGCGACGCAAAGCTATAGGGACTTTTTATTAAAGTCAGCCAGTTGCATAAATTTTGTACCTTTGTATATTAGAATAAGAGTGTTAACTGGTTTATGTTAACGCTCTTTTATTTTTTGTATTACGTAAAGTGGATTTTAATAATTATAATATTTTAACTTGTGAGGGGGGATTATTGAAAATTATAAAATACAAGTATTTTAAAATAATACAATTAAAGGACAAAGCCTAAATAGTTAGCTCTGTTAATAGTGCTGATAAATTAGCAGATAAAGCAAAATAATAAAGGGGAAAAAATAAAAAATGAAATTTAAATTAAGAGAAAAAGTAAAGAAAAAACAAAAGTATAAAAACTCAACTTGCTTTGACAATTGTATGTTTTGCAGTTGTTTGCTGTTTATGTTTAGGATCAATTACAAGTTTTTTAAATTATAAAACTTCTAACAGTATTTTATCGAAAACAGCAGTAGAGACGACTAAACAAGCTGCTGAAACTGTTTCTCAAAAAATTACTAATCTTAAAAATGCAGCAACTCAAACAGGTATTATAAAAGAAATATCAGATCCTAAGGTAAGTGTAGAAGAAAAACAAAGTATTATAACTAGACAGGAAAAACTATATGGATTATCATTAGGTCAAATTTTAGATGCAAACGGTAAAGATCTTTTTAGTGGAAAAGATTATTCTGGAAGGGATTATTTTAAAACTTCTATGGAAGGAAAAGCTTATATGGGTAGTCCTGTTGTTAGTAAGGTAACAGGAGAACTTACACTTGTAGTCTCAGCGCCTATTTGGGAAAATGGAGTACAAGATAGCAAAATAGTGGGAGTTGTAACTTTTGATGCAGATAAAGATTTCCTAAATGATATTATTAATAATATAAAAATAAGTGAAAATAGTTACACTTATCTTATAGATAATGAAGGAACAACAATTGCTGATAAAGACCCTAGTCTTGTTGCTAAGGAAAATACTATAAAAGAAGCAGAAACAAATAAAGATCTAGTGCCTGTTGCAGAAGCTGATAAAAAGCTAATTTCAGGAGAAACAGGGTACACTGATGTAGAGGCAAAAGGAGAAGATTGGATTTTAGGATATGCTCCAGTAAAAAATAGTAGTGGCTGGGGTGTAGGAGTAATGATAAATAAAGCTGATTTCCTTGATCAAATGTATACTTCAATAATGATTACAGTTATACTATCTATAATATTTACAATTATAGCATTTATTGCAGCAATAAAGTTTTCTAATAAAATAGGAAATCCATTAAAAGAATGTAGCGAAAGACTTAAAAAACTAGCCGAAGGTGATTTAAATTCAGATATACCAGTTATATATGAAAATAATGAAATAGGTTTAGTAGCAGAGGCAACAGGTAAAATAGTTACTGATGTTAGAGAAATGATAAATACATTAACAAATATATTAGCTGAAATTAGTAATGGTAATTTAGATATTAATATAGATGATGATAAATACAGTGAGTTATTTGTAAATGACTTTGAACCGATGTTAATAGCTTTAGATAAAATTGTAGACAGTTTAAATAGTACTTTAACACAAATAAATGTTTCTGGGGAACAAGTTGCAATTGGAGCAAATCAAGTAGCAGAGGGAGCTCAAGTACTTTCTCAAGGTGCTACAGAACAATCAAGTTCAATTCAAGAGCTTTCAGCAACTATAAATGAAGTATCAGAGCAAATAAAACAAACTGCAGAAAATGCAGCAAGAGCAAAAGAAATATCTATAAATTCAAGTATTGCTACAGACAAAGGAAAAAAACAAATGCAAGAGATGATTTCAGCAATGGATGAAATTAGCAATACATCAAATGAAATAGGAAATATAATTAAAAACATTGATTCAATAGCATTCCAGACAAACATATTAGCTCTTAATGCAGCTGTAGAAGCAGCACGTGCTGGAGAAGCGGGTAAAGGATTTGCTGTTGTTGCTGATGAAGTTAGAAACCTTGCTGAAAAATCTGCACAAAGTGCAAAAGATACAGCTGAGTTAATAGAAAAATCGCTTATAGCAATCAAAAATGGAAGTGTAATTGTTTCAGAAACTGCAAAATCTCTTGAAGAAGTTGTTAATGGTGCTAAAAAATCAGCAGAAGTTATACAAGAAATTGCAGATGCAAGTAATGAACAATCAGAGCATATAAACCAAGTAAATATAGGTGTAGAACAAATATCTATAGTTGTACAGACTAACTCAGCAACTTCTGAAGAAAGTGCTGCAGCAAGTGAAGAATTATCAAGTCAGGCTGAAATGTTAGAAGAACTTCTTCATAAATTTAAATTAAAAGATGAAAAACCTAAATATTTTGATAGTAAGATGTTATTTGATAGTGAAGAATTCTAGGTATAAATATTTTAAATTTATACATACAGAAAATATATAATATATTAATATTCATAGTATAATGGAAATTCTTATTAATTTCTTCGCAGATAAAAAATTAATAGTTAAGAGTACAAAAAATTACTATTGAAAAATCATCTGATGATAAAACGTTATTTCTAGAATCAGAAGATATTACAAATATAATTAGTTTTAAGTGATTAAATTAATAAAAAAGACACATTTACTTTTATAGAGTAAGTGTGTCTTTTAACATATTATGCAAATAGTTGATAACTAAAAAATTTATAATGTCTCAATCCAAGAATGATAATAATCATATGATTTATCTGAAATTAAATATTTTGATAATATAATTCCACAGTTTTTACCGATACTTTTTATATAGTCTAAATGGTCTTGTAAATAAACCTGATCAACCTCTTCACCCTCAGTTCTTATTAAACACTCAATATATTCATGTTTCTTATTATCACAACTCCATAATATCTTACCATTTGAACTATCAATATTATTAGATACTACACCATAGTGCTTGATTTCTTTATCACCTAGATGAAGAGGAAAGGCTAAAATATTTTGGTTATTGATATAATTTAAAACATTTTTTGTTTGACCTAGATGCAAATGTACAATGCTAGTAAATGGTGGAATCCCATTTCTATAAGGGTTATCTTTTAATTCATTATATGTTTTAATACCTTCTAAGTTTTGGTCAATTTTATATTTTATTGATTCTAACTCTGTAATCTGCTGTTCAAGTTTATCCTTAGAATTAAGGAGAAGTTCTTCAGTATCAGAAACGCTCATTTTCCAGGTTTTACTAACATCTTTCACTGGAATATTTAAATTCCTATAAAAAATAATATCACAAATTTTAATAAGACTATCAGTACAGTATTCTCTATAGTTATTTGAATTATTTCTTAAAGATGAAATTAATCCTTCACTTTCCCAATATCTTAATGTTGATTTAGGAATATTAAATAATTCTGATATTTCTTTAATTGTATATTTTTCGCTCACTAATCATCACCCAATCTTATTTTAAGTTTTATATCGAGAATGGTCAATAAAAAGGTTTTCATAAATTTAGGAAAAGGTATTTACATTAAAGTTACTTTAAAGTATATAATGACATCAAGAGGAGGGATGTAAAATGTATTTAAAATTTCAAGCATTCTTAGAAAAAGCTATAGGCCCAATAGCTACAAAAATGTCAGAAAGTAAAATTGTTCAAGCTCTGACAAATGGTATGATGTCGGTTTTACCAGTTACTTTAGGGGTTGCTTTTATAGCTATAGTGGGTAACTTACCAATTGAGCCATGGCAAAATTTACTTGCCGAAATGGGGTTAACACAATTAATTCAAGATTTAATTAATATTACAAGTGGTCTTTATGCAATTTATATTGTTTGTACAATTTCATATGAAACAGCAAGATTGGAAAATCAAAATCCGATAACTTGTGTAATTTTAAGTTTAGCATCATTCTTAGTTTTAGTTCCACAGGTACAAATACCAGTTGGAGAAGAAGAGTATATGACAGTAATTAAAACTGTATCTATTGGTAGTGAAGGTATTTTCATTGCAATAATAGTAGGTATATCTATTACAATGTTTTATAGTTTCTTAGTTAAAAAGAAAGTAACTATTAAGATGCCAGAATCAGTACCACCAATGGTTAGTGACTCTTTATCACCAACTTTTGCTGCTATGATTATCTTTATGGTTGCATTTATAGTAAAAGCAGGATTCCATTTTTCACCATATGGAGATGCTATGAACTTTGTAAATACTGTTGTATCTGCGCCAATTAGTGCAATTGGAACAAATGCAGTATCAGTTATTATTGTATTTACATTTGCAAATGTATTATGGTTCTTTGGAATACATCCAAGTGCAATAATAAATATATTCTATGCAGTAATTACTCCATTAATTATTGAAAATATTACGGCATTTTTACAAGGTCAACCATTACCATACTTTGAGATTATGTTTATGCTAAGTGTAATAATGATAGGTGGAACAGGGAATACATTAGGTCTATCTATTAACATGTTGTTCTCAAAGTCAGAACGTTATAAATCATTAAGTAAGTTATCTTTTGTGCCAAGTATATTTAATATTAACGAGCCACTAATTTTTGGTGTTCCAGTTATATTAAATCCAATATTCTTCTTACCGTTAGTATTTTCAACAGCTGTTGGGGGAGTAGTAGTTCATTTATTGTATAAAATTGGATTTTTAAATTATATGAATCCAACAATAGAGTTACCATGGGTTACACCGCCAGTAATAGCAGAATGGTTTTATGGTGGATGGCAGTTCGCCCTAGCAATAATTATAGTAATTGCAGTTCAAACTCTTTTATTTATGCCGTTCTTTAAGATGGCAGATAAAAAAGCAGTAGACGAAGAAAAAATGGTAGAGAAGGGGTTAAATTAATGAGCTTTTCAAAAGAATTTTTATGGGGAGGCGCAGTATCAGCTAATCAATGTGAAGGAGCATATAATATTGATGGAAAAGGATTAAGCTCTTCTGATTTTGCTGCTGCTGGAAAGCATAAAGAAGGAAGGTTACATACAGATACCATAAAAATAGGTGAATATTATCCTTCACATGAAGCAATTGATTTTTACCATAGATATAAAGAAGATATTGCATTATTTGCTGAAATGGGATTTAAGTGTTTTAGATTCTCTATTAACTGGCCTAGAATATTTCCAAATGGAGATGATAAAACACCGAATGAAAAAGGATTAGAGTTTTACGATTCATTATTAGATGAGCTAGAAAAATATAATATTGAGCCGATTGTAACTATTTCACACTATGAAGTTCCACAGAACTTAGTAGAGAAGTATGGTTCATGGAAAAATAGAAAGATGATAGACTGCTACATTAATTTTTGTGAAGTTTTATTTAAGAGGTATAAGGATAGAGTAAAATACTGGATGACTTTTAATGAAATAAATGTAATTGATTATAACTCATTTTTCTCTACAGGAATTCAAACTGATAATCTTCAAATAATAATGCAAATGGCACATCATCAACTGATAGCAAGTGCAAAAGCAGTGATGCTTGGACGTGAGATTTCTAAAGAATTTAAAATAGGAATGATGTTAATGTATGGACCTTCATATCCTTATACTTGTAGCCCAAAAGATGTACTACAATCTATTAAGGAAAATGATGAGACTTATCATTACTCAGATATCCAGGTTAGAGGTAGATACTCTAATAAGTCTAAAAAAGTATTAGAACAGAGAAATATAAAAATTGAAATGGAACATAATGATGAAGAAATATTAAAAAAAGGTACAGTTGATTATATTGGGTTTAGCTATTATATGTCATGGACAACAGGGGAAGGTGCTAGTGAGGGTAGCGGTAATATGAGTACAGGTGGTGAAAATCCTTATTTAGAAAAAAGCGAGTGGGGATGGCAGATTGACCCAATAGGACTAAGAATTAGCTTAAATAATTTATATGATCGCTATCAAATTCCACTATTTATAGTAGAAAACGGATTAGGAGCTAAGGATGAGTTAACTGAAGATGGAAAGATTCATGATGAATATAGAATAGACTACCTAAGAAAACATATTGAACAAATGAAATTAGCTGTAGAGGAAGATGGCGTAGACTTAATGGGATATACTCCATGGGGATGTATAGACTTAATAAGTGCATCTACAGGTGAAATGTCTAAAAGATATGGCATGATTTACGTTGATAAAGATGATAAAGGAAATGGATCATTAAAGAGAATTAAAAAAGATAGTTTTTATTGGTACAAAAAAGTAATTGAAAATAATGGGAGGAACTTATAATGAGAAAAATAGTATTATTTTGTAATGCAGGAATGTCAACTAGCTTACTAGTTAACAAAATGAAAGAAGCAGCCCAAAAAGATAAATATGAAGTTCAAATAGAGGCACATGCTATATCTGAAGCAGCAGAGTATGGACCAAGCGCAGATATTGTATTACTTGGGCCACAAGTAAGATTTAATCAAGCAAAGGTAAAAGCACAGTTGCCAAATATTCCAGTTGAAGTAATAGATATTGCTGATTATGGAGCTATGAATGGTAAGTCTGTTATTGATAAAGTGAAAAAAATATTAGGTGACTAAGGCAAAGGGAGATTAGCTATGGAAGGAATGGAATTAATAAGCTTTGAAATTATTTCGAATGTAGGTGGAGCAAGAAGTTGTTATGTAGAAGCAATTGGTCTTGCTAAAAATGGTGATGCAAAAGCTGCAATGGATATGATAAGTGAGGGTGAAGCTTTGTTTGTAAATGGTCATCGTGCTCATGCTAAGCTAGTTCAAGAGGAAGCAGCAGGGAATCCAGTAGTACCTAACTTACTACTTATACATGCAGAGGACCAATTAATGAGTGCAGAAACTTTTAAGATTGTAGCACTAGAATTTATATCTTTATATGAAATGATGAATAGTAACACTAAATGATAGTTATTAAAAATAAAGAAAACCGTACCATAATTAAAGGTGCGGTTTCTTATAATAATGCTTTTAATTTTAACTATTAGGATAACGTTTTCTAAAATATTGATGATAATTCTACATTATAAAAATTTAATTTGTATTAGGGGGATTAATATGATAAGAAAAAATAAATTTATTAAAATTTCAACTCTAATGACAACTTGTATTATTGGTATGACAATGAACGGTTGTAGTTCAACAAGCAATGATATAAGTACTTTAGATTCTTCAAATGTAACACTTATAACTAAGGTTCTTCCATATGGTGAAGTTGGTTATGCTATGGTTTGCGACTTTGGAGATACAGTAGATGCTTCTGAATTAAAACCAGAAAATTTTAAGGTAGAAGTAACTATTGATGATAAAACAGAAGAGAGAACAGTAACTAAGGTATACACAAACGATGAAATTGATTTATCAGAAGAGTCAAAAGAAGGACAGTATGTAGTTATTGAGTTAGATATAGAAGATGAAAATGCAAGTACAATAGTATTTGAGGAAGAAAGATTTTTAAATGACAGATTAGGTACGGATTATACAGTAACTCAAAATACAGATATAAAAACAAAGAATGGAAAGACTTTTAAATCAAGTGAAGATAAAATTAAAAAATCAAATATAGTAACTCCTATTGTAGATGAATTTGAAAAATTAACTTATAAAGACTCATCAGGAAATACGATGGACTATAGACTGTTTGAACCTAAAACTGAAAATAATGAGAAATATCCATTAGTATTATTTTTACATGGCTCAGGAGAAAGAGGTAGTGACAATGAAATGCACATGCTTGGAAATGAAGGTGCATTAGTATGGGCCGACCCTAAGCAACAAGAAAAAAATCCAACATATGTATTAGCACCTCAAGTACCTGCCGCTGATGAACTTACAATGTACTGGACAGAAGAGCCTAATTATACTACGATGTTAAACTTATTAAAAGAAACAATTGAAAAGTATAATATAGATGAGAATCGAATTTATGTTGTTGGAATGTCTAATGGAGGAATAGGAACTTGGAATATTATTGAGAAAAATCCAAAATTATTTGCGGCAGCAGTTCCTATTTGTGGTATAGGAGATATTAATGGTTTAGACCTTGAGTCAGAATATATTCCTATGACAGATTATTCAGCATTTAAGAATATAAAAGATATGCCTATTTGGATTTTCCATGCAGAAGATGACCCATTAGTTGATGTCAGATATAGTAGAGATGCCGAAAAAGCAATAAAAGAATTAGGTGGAACTTCTGTTAAATATACAGAGTATAAAGAGGGAGAAGTTATGCCAATGGGGCATTTCTCTTGGGTACCAGCATTACAAAACCAAGAAATGATAGATTGGGTATTTAGTCAATCAAAATAGTAAACATAGAAATATAACATGAATTAATAAAAATTATGGGGGATTTGTTATTATGGTGAAGAAAGCTATTTTATTATGTTTAGTTGGAATATTGTCAGTTCCACTATATGGATGTTCAAGTAATGATACTGAGGCAGCCAAGGAAAGTAAGCCTGTTGAAATATATTTAACAAGACATGGAAAGACTATGTTAAATAATACAGATAGAGTACAAGGATGGGCAGATGCACCTCTTACAGAAGATGGAATAGAAGTAGTACAGTTTTTAGGAGAAGGTTTAAAGGATATAAAATTTGAAAAAGTATATAGTTCTGATAGCGGTCGTGCAATAGAAACAGCTAAAATAGTATTAGATAAAAGTGGTCAGAGTGATTTGGAAATAATTCAAAGAAAAGAATTAAGAGAATCTTGTTTTGGAGAATTTGAAGGAGAATTAAACTCTACTTTTAGGGAGGAACTTGCTAAAGCTAATAATATGACAATTGAAGAATTTATGCAAAGATTTGATGTTGATGTAATGCTTGATACATGTAAGAAAATTGATAAAAGTAAACAAGCTGAAAGTACAGAAGAGGTTTCAAAGAGAATAAGATCAGAAGTTGATAAAATTATAGAAGAAGCATCAAAAGATGGTGGAGGAAATGTTTTATTAGTATCTCATGGAATATCATTAATGGGATTATTATATACCATAGAACCGGAAGCATTAAATGAAGTAGAAGAGGGGCTTCATAATGCCAGTGTATCAAAGATAGTATATAAAGATGGTAAGTATAGTGTTGAATCAGTAAATGATATGAGCTATGTAGAAAAAGGAAAAGATAAAAAATAATATTATAGCTTTATTTTAGATAATTAGATATTAAAGTGTTCAATGTATAAGAAGTAAAGTTTAAATAATAAAAAAAGGTGTAAAATAGAAAATCAATTCTACTATTACACCTTTTTATTATACCTAATATAATTTAAGTATTAATATTAGTTTTTTACTTAAGTAATGAAACACCTTTATTATAATACTCATCCATCATATCTTTTGGTACCATACTTCCACCAGTTGCCCATGCAATATGAGTTATATTGTTTAATTTATCTTCAAGATTGTTATCTCTTAAATATTTTTTACCTTCTTCAGATGTAAGTATATTTACAATACCTGGAACACCAGCAAGTGCTGAAGGTTCTAAGAATATATTTTCACTATCAGCCATTTTAGTTAATAGTCTGTACATGTTTTCATCTGTAATTGAATAGCATCCACTCATTAATTTTTCTAAAGTTTTACCAACAAATCCAGAAGCTCTACCTACTGCTAATCCATCTGCTGCAGTTATATTATCTATTCCAAATTCTTGAACAGATATATTATCATGTTCTCCAGTCATACATCCCATCATCATACATGGAGAATGTGTTGGTTCAGCAAAGAAGAAATGCACATTATCTTTATATAAAAGCTTAAGTCCAAAAGCAACTCCACCAGGACCTCCACCAACTCCGCATGGTAAATATACGAATAATGGATTATTACTATCTACTTTTACACCCATATCTTTTAGCTGCTTATCTAATCTTTTAGCTGCTACTGAATATCCTAAGAATAAGTTTTTAGAATTTTCATCATCTACAAAGTAGCTACTAGCATCTGCTTCAGCTTGCTTTCTACCTTCTTCAACAGCTTTACTGTAATCAGATTCATATTCTATAACCTCTACACCTCTGCTTCTTAAAAGATCCTTTTTCCATTGTCTTGCATCTGCTGACATATGAACAGTAACTTTGAAACCAAGCTTAGCACTCATTATACCTATACTTAAACCTAAATTTCCAGTTGATCCTACTACCACAGAATAATTAGAGAAAAATGCTCTAACTTCATCGCTATCTAACTTTTCATAGTTATCTTCTAATGTAATTATATTATTTTCTAAAGCTAAATCTTCTGCACGCTTTAAAACTTCATATATACCACCTCTAGCTTTTATAGATCCTGATACTTTAAGATGACTATCGCACTTTAATAAAAGATTTCCTAAAAGCTTCTCACCACATATTTCTTCTAATTTAGCTTTCATATTATCTATTTTAGCTATTGGAGATTCTATTATACCGTTTTCTGGCTTAGTTTCAGGGAATACTTTTGCTATATATGGAGCAAATCTATCTAATCTTTTCTCTGCATCTAATACATCATCATCAGATAGAGAAACATTTTTCATTCCTTCTTCAAAGTTGCTATGTTGTGGATTTATCCATAATGATTCCTTTAAATCTATTATCTCTTGTAATAATGGATATTCTTCTATCCAAGTTGATATTTCTTTGTTTAATACTTTTGAATTAGTCATAATTAACCATCCTTATCTTAATATTATATAGATTTATATATTATTCTTAGTTAAATAATATTTAATTTCAACTTAATAAATTAAGTGTGTTTTAATAAATACTAGCATGTTTTTTTATGATAGTCAATAATATTTAATTATTTTAATTTTAATTAAATAGAATTTAATCAAATTGCGTAAAGTAGTCTATACTGATATAATTATCTAAATAATAATTTAAAATACGTAAAAATGAGGTAGTTTATAAATGAATGAAGTAGATATATCAAAAAATATTTCTGAATACAGAAAAGGAAAAGAATTAACTATTAAAGAGTTAGCTAATTTAATAGGTGTTACACCATCACTGCTTAGCCAAATAGAAAAAGGAAGCGCTAATCCGTCTATTAATACACTAAAACAAATTGCTAATGCTTTGGATATACCAATGTTTAATTTTTTCATAAATGATGTTGCAACTGAAAGTTTAGTAGTTAGAAAAGATAGTCGTAAGAAAATAATGTTTGCTGAAGATGACAGTTTTGCATATGAATTGTTAACACCCAACTCAAAAGGAGATATTGAGTTTATGCTTATGAAAATACCTCCTAAGAAATCTTCCTCAAAAGAACTTTTTAGCCATAAGGGTGAAGAGGTTGCTTATGTAATGAAAGGATCAGTTAATCTTTATTTAATGAATGAGGTAGTTGAACTAAATTGTGGCGATAGTATAAAAATACCTCCACACTCAAATCACAAATGGGAAAATATATCTGATTTTGATTGTGAAGTGATATTTGCAGTAACACCACCTTCTTTCTAAAGTTATCTATAATAGGAAGCGTTACTTGATGCCGTAGTAAAAAATATAATATTAAAATTAAATATACAAAAAATAATATAGGAGATATAAATGTTAGCTCAAGAGAGATATGAATATATAATAGAAATTTTGAAGAGAGATTGTGCAGTTAAAGTATCTAAATTAATAAAAGAACTAAATGTATCAATAGAAACTATAAGAAGAGATTTGGAACACTTAGAAAAAGAAGGTATATTAGAACGAGTTTATGGAGGCGCTGTTTTAAAGAAAGTATCAGTAGATAAACTAAGCTTTGAAAAAAGAGAAGAAGAATTTAAAGAAGAGAAATTGGAGATAGCATCTATTGCTATAAAATACATAAATGAAGGTCAATCTATAGCATTAAATGATAGTACAACTAATGTAGAAATAGCTAGGCAATTAAAAAATAAATTTAAAAATATAACAGTTATAACTAATTCTTTAATAATAGCAACAGAATTAGCTAATAGCCAAGGTATAAATATAATACTAGCAGGTGGACTATTAAATAATAAAGAATATGCATTTTATGGTGAGTTTGCAAAAAATATATTGAAAAACTTTATAGTAGACAGAGCATTTATAAGCGTTGGAGGAGTTTCTTTAAATAGAGGAATAACAGATTATGATATACATACTGTAGAGATACAGCAAATGTTAATTGAAATATCAAAAGAAGCAATTATATTAGCTGATAGTAGTAAGATAGATAGTGTGTCTTTAACTAAAATTTCAGATATAGAAGACGTTAATTTTATAATTACAGATAGCAAGGCCGATAAAAATATTGTTAGTAAATATTTAAAACATGGTGTAGAGATAATAAATAAATAATAAATTTATAAAAAACGACTTAAATTAAACTTAATTTAAGTCGTTTTTTTAAAATTTAATTTAAGTTGTCCTTTTGTGTAATTTCAAGAGTTATAAGGAATAAAGATGTAAATAAATGCAATCAAATACAAATAAATACAATAAAAACAATTGCAAATCCACAAAAATCTATATATACTAAAAATGAAAATGGTATCCTTTAAAACGAAACCATTATTAAATGAAATTAAGGAGGCAAAGAAGTAAAATAATCAGCGGGAAAATGATATCTCTAAAGTGAAATCATTATTAAATAATATTAAGGAGTGAGACAGATGAATAACAAGAAAGAAAACATTAAAAAATGGATTACTTTTATAATCTTAACATTAGGAGCAGGAACCATATATAAGTTATGTTTTTTAAAAGATGCATTTTATGTTCCGATGCAAGAATACTTAGGGCTTACACATACTCAAATAGGAAATGCTTTGTCTATAAGTGGTACAGTAACGACTCTGGGGTTTATAGCAGCTGTATGGTTATCGGATAGAATATCTAAGAGAATACTATTACCAGTTGGTCTTATTGGTACAGGACTTTTAGGTTTGTGGTTGGCAACTTTCCCAGGATACAACCAAATATTATTAATATGGGCATTATTTGCTTTAACAAATGATATGATTTTCTGGCCAGTTTTACTTAAAAGCATTAAATCATTAGGTGGTAAAGACGGACAGGGTAGAATATTTGGATACTTTGAAGCAAGTAGAGGACTTGTAGATACTTTGGTAGCTTTTGCTGCACTTGGAATATTTGCTTACTTTGGGTCTAGTGAAATAGGATTTAGAAATTCTATATTATTTTACTCTATAACAGTAATAGTTATAGGTATAGCAGCGTTCTTTGTTCTTGAAGATGATAAAAATTATTCTAAAAATAATAAAGAAGAAGGTAAAAAAGCTAAGGTTTCTCCAATAGTGGCTTTCAAAACAAAAGAGATATGGCTAGCAGCATTTAATACTTTCTTTGTGTATGCAATATACTGCGGAATAACTTACTTTATACCTTTCTTAAAAGATGTATATGCTTTACCAGTTGCATTAGTTGGAGCTTATGGAATTATAACTCAATATGGATTAAAAATGGTTGGTGGACCAATAGGTGGATACTTAGCAGACAAAAAATTCCATTCACCAACAAAATATATAAGATTTGGATTTCTAATATGTATAGCTCTTTTAGTTATAATGGTCATAGCACCACATAATTCATTAAATGTTTATACAGGTATGGCTATGACATTAATATTTGGAGCTGTACTATTCTCTATGAGAGCGGTATTCTTTGCTCCAATGGGTGAAATAAATATATCTGAAGATATAACAGGTGCAGCAATGTCTATAGGTAGTTTTATAGGATATGCACCAGGAATGTTTTGTTATTCACTATATGGAAATATTTTAGATAAAAATCCAGGTTTATCAGGATATAGAATGATATTTATTATGATGATAGGATCTGCTGTATTAGGGTTTATAGTTAGTACATTACTTGTAAATGCAATTAAAAAAATAAAATAGAACAATTAAATTCAGAAGTAAAATAAAAATTAATATATATAAATATTCAATAAAGTTTAGTCATAGAGATTTTTATTAAATTTAAAATAAACAAATATTATTATATAAGTATAAAAGTGACAAATAGGAATATAAATTTTTAAAAGTATGATAAATATTATATAATAAATTAGGTTTTAGAATCAAAATTGAAGGGAAAACGATTTATGAAATCTGAAAAGAATATAAAAAAATATATTACATTTATAATTTTAACAATGTCTACGGGAGTAGTATATAAATTACCTTATATTCAAGATGTATTTTATGTTCCAATACAAAAAAGCTTAAATTTAACTCATACTCAGATTGGAAATATACTATCCATAGCTGGATTTTTTAGTACTTTTGGTTTTCTAGGATCTATATATTTTATAGATAGAATATCTAAAAAAATATTAATACCATGTGGCCTTATAGGCGTTGGTATTGCAGGTATATATTTATCTACTTTTCCAGGTTATTATATGCTTATATTAATATGGATTTTATTTTCATTATTTAGTGATATGCTTTACTGGCCAGTATTAGTAAAAAGTGTGAAAAGCCTTGGCAATAACAATGAGCAAGGAAGAATATTTGGATTTTTTGAAGCTGGTAGAGGTTTATTTGATACAGTAATAGTATTTATGGCATTGTATTTATTTTCTAGATTAAAATCTCTCAAGTATGTAATATTATTTTACTCAATTTCAGCCATAATTATGGGTATATTAGCATTTATAGTTTTAGAAAAAGATGAGCCTACAAAAGCGAAAAAAGAACGTAACTCAAGGGTGAATTTTGAGATAGTAAAATTAAAAGAGGTTTGGTTAGTAGCAGGAAATATGTTTTGTGCTTATGCAATTTATTGTGGATTAACATATACAATGCCATTTTTACAAAATACATATAACGTTAGCGTATTACTAATTGGAGTTTATTCAATGATAAATCAATATGGAATAAAAATGTTAGCAGGACCATTTGGAGGATATTTAGCCGATAAAAGATTTAAATCTCCATCAAAGTACTTTAGATTTAGTTTTATATCAATAATACTTGTTATGATTTTTATGATTGTTTTACCTCATAAAAATCTTAGTGTAAATATAGGCTTTATATTTGTTATTGTTTTTGCAGCACTAGCAAATTCTATGAAAGCTCTATTGTTTGCACCTATGCAAGAAGTAGGAATTGATGAGAATATATCAGGAGCGGCAATATCATTAGCAAGTTTTATAGGATATTCACCATTAGTATTTTGCTATTCATTATATGGGAATATTTTAGATAGATTTAAAGGCCTTCTTGGATACAAAATACTATTTAGCATTATAATAGTTTTTGGCCTGGTAGGATTATTAATAAATAAAAAACTTATAAAAGTAACTAAATTGAAAAAATCGATAGAAAATTAATAACATTGTTTAAAATAAGGAGAATATAAAATGAACAGTAGACCAAGTGTTTTATTAATATCAATAGATGCTCTAAAACCAGAGTTTGTATTTGAATCAGAAAGAATAGGAGTTAATCTTCCTAATTTAAAAAAATACTTTGTGGAAAATGGAACTTATGCATCAAAAGGTGTTAAAAGTGTATTTCCTACATTTACATATACTTGCCACCATTCTATGATAACAGGTACTTATCCGGCAACTCATGGAATACACACTAATAAAATATTTGATCCAACAGGGAAGCATATGGATGCATGGTATTGGTATGTAAGTGAAAATGTTAAAAATTTATGGGAATGTGCTAAAGAAAATGGATATATATCTTCAAGTGTAGGATTTCCTGTATCTGTTGGAGCAAAGTCAGATTACCATATACCAGAAATATGGAGAGATGGAAGTGAACTTGATAGCAAACTAATAGATGCAGTAAGTGCACCACAAGGAATAGTTAAAGAAATAGAAAAAGAAATCGGTAGATTTGCAGGGGGAACAGACTTAACTATTGAAGGAGATACTGTAAGACAAAAAGCAGCTATGTGGATATTAGAAAATAAAATAAAAAATCGTATAGAAGAAAAGCCATTTTTTATGTCATGCTATTATGCATCATATGATGAGACTGCTCACGGTAATGGCGTATATAGTAAAAAAGCAATAGCAGATCTTGAAAAAATAGATGAATTAGTTGGAGAACTAGTAAGAAAGGCTCATGAAATTACAAATGATAATGTAGTAGTATGTGTGGTTTCAGACCATGGCCTTATAGATAATAACTATGATATAAAGCCAAATGTAATTTTAGCTGAAAATGGATTACTTGAAATTAATGAAAATAATAAAGTAATAAACTGGGAAGCTTGGTGTCAACGTTCTGGTGGAGTTGGACAAATAAAGCTTAAAGATAGAGAAAACAAAGAAGTAAGAAAAAAAGTCGAAGATATATTAAAAGAGCTTTCAAAGGATGAAAACAGTGGAATTAGTGAAATAATAACAGGAAAAGAAGCTAAGAAAACTAGAAGAGGATTCCCGGATGCTGATTATGTTATTATATCTAAGCCAGGATATGAAGTAAGAGAAGATACAGTAGGAAAATATCTAGATAGCAATACATCACAAAAAGCTCAACACGGTTATTGCGAAAATTTAAAAGATATGAGAGCATCTTTTTATATAGAAGGAGTTAATATAGAAAAGAATAAGGATATAGAAGAACTAAGATTAATTGATGTTGCTCCAACTCTTGCAAATATAATGGGATTTGAAATATCAACAGCTGAAGGAGAAAATATATTAGTTTAAAACTATGATTATATAAACTGAAAGTATTATTAATTTGAATAGGAGA
>NZ_HG529245.1 GCF_000499525.1 Faecalimicrobium dakarense
ATTAGAGAATATAGATTTTTAAAATATATAAATAGCTTTAAGCTATTTACATATAATAGATTTTTGTTCCTTAATATAATAATTTATTTTGCCATCTACAATTTTAAGATAAGAATTAAAGTTCTTTATCTCATTTTCTATATAATCTTTATGCTTTAAAAGTATGTCTTCGCGTTTACAAATAGTCTCAGGCCCTTTTATACACAAATCTACATATTCTTTAATCTCAGATAGAGGCATATGAGTATTTCTTAAACAACATATTAGATCAAGCCATTCGAAATCTTTATCACTAAAAACTCTATTACCTTGTTCGTTACGCTTAATAAAAGGAAGTAAACCTTCTTTTTCATAATAGCGAAGAGTATGAGCGGATAAACCATATTTTTTAGCGACCTCTTTAATTGTATAGGTCATAAATTTACCTCCTAAAATAAATGATATTATATTATACCCCTTAGAGTGAACTCTAAGTAAAGTGAAATTTAAAAAATATTTATTTTAAATTATATATTGACTTAGAGTTTGCTCTAAGATTTATACTAGTCAATATAGCAAGCAGAAAGAGATATAAAAATTGGAGGAATTAATATGTCAATAAATATTTTAAATAAAATTAACGGACCAAAAGATTTAAAAGTACTTAACAGTGATGAATTAAAAATATTATCTAGTGAAATAAGAGAAAGTATAATAACAAAAGTAAGTAAAGTAGGTGGGCACTTTGGGCCAAATTTAGGTATGGTTGAAGCAACTATAGCACTACACTATGTATTTAATTCACCAATAGATAAGATAGTTTATGATGTCTCTCACCAATCGTATCCACATAAAATTTTAACAGGAAGAAAAGATGCATTTATAAATCCTAAAGAATATAAAAGCGTTACAGGATATACTTCACCTAATGAAAGTGAACATGATTTCTTTACTATAGGACATACATCAACTTCAATTAGTTTAGCATGTGGATTAGCAAAGGCTCGTGATATAAAGGGTAGTAGAGAAAATATTATAGCTGTTATAGGAGATGGGTCTTTAAGTGGTGGACAAGCTTATGAAGGATTAAACAATGCAGCTGCATCAGGAAAAAATATAATAATATTAGTAAATGATAATGATATGTCTATAGCTGAAAACTACGGAGGTCTTTATCAAAATCTAGCCATACTTCGTGAGACCGATGGAAAAGCAGAAAATAACTTTTTTAAATCTTTAGGATTTGATTATCATTATGTTAAAGATGGAAATAATTTAGAGTCACTAATTGAAACATTTAAAGAAGTTAAAGATACAAATCACCCTGTAGTAGTTCATATACATACACTTAAAGGTAAAGGATATAAAGCTTCAGAGGAAAATAAAGAAGCCTTTCACTGGGTAATGCCATTTGATTTAGAAACTGAAGAACCACTATTTAAAAGTAATGGTGAAACTTACTCAGGTATTGCAGGTGAATTTTTATCACAAAAGGCAAGAGAAGATAGTAGTATTGTAGCAATAACTGCTGCAACTCCTGGCCCAGTTGGGCTAGGTTCATTTAGACATGAATTCAAAGATCAATTTATAGATGTTGGAATAGCTGAAGAACATGCAATAGCACTTGCATCAGGTATAGCTTCACAAGGTGGTAAACCAGTGGCATCTTTCTTTAGCTCATTTATACAAAGAACTTATGACCAATTATCTCAGGATCTTTCTATAAATAATAACCCTGCACTTATTATGGTTTATTATGGAGGAATAACAGATGGTGATGTAACACATCTTGGAATGTTTGATATACCTTTAATATCTAACATACCAAATATAGTATATCTTGCGCCAACTAATAAAGAAGAATATATCGCTATGATGGAGTGGGGTATAGAACAAGATAGACATCCAGTTGCAATACGTGTTCCAAATGTGGATGCAGTATCAACTGGTGCTGAAATTGAACCTGATTTTTATAATTTAAATACTTATGAAAAAGTTAAAGATGGAAGTGAAGTAGCGATAATTGGTCTTGGAAGTTTCTATCATCTTGGAAAAAAAGTACAAGAAAAATTAAAAGAAAGTACAGGAATAGATGCTACATTAATAAATCCTAGATTTATAAGTGGAATAGATAAAAACTTATTAACTGAGTTATTAGATAATCATAAATTAGTGATAACATTAGAAGATGGAATACTTGATGGTGGATTTGGTGAAAAGATTTCAAGATTCTATGGAGACAAAGATATGAAAGTATTAAACTTTGGAGCTTCAAAAGAGTTTACTGATAGTGTATCGTTAGAAGAATTATATGAACGTTATCACTTAACAGAAGAGTTAATAATATCAGATATAAAAAATGCACTTAAATAAACATAAATTTAATATATTTATACATTATATTTTATTTAGGTTACCAAAAAGTTCCTAATTGAGAGGATTAAATGACCTTGCTATATTAGATATATAAACAAAAGGATATATTTAATATGGTAAGGAGATATAATATGAAGGATAAATTAACTTATAAAATACAAAATATACTTGTAGAAAATGACTATACAGAAGTAATAGTAAAACATAAACAAGATAGTGAAGAAGTAACTATCCAAAATGCTGAAATAAAATTTAGATATGAACCTGGAAAAGACAAAGGATGTTTAAGTTTTGGAAAGTCAAAAGATGATACTGTTTGTGAAGTTAGTGATAAAAGTATAAAGGAAATAATAGTATATAATGACTCTTTAAGAATAGAGACAGAAGAGAAAAGTTACTACTGTTATCAAAGTAAAGATAAGCAATTTTATTAAAAAGAATATAGTTAAAAGACTAAAATTAAATAGTATAATTTATATGTAAACAAAAAAGTAT
>NZ_HG529246.1 GCF_000499525.1 Faecalimicrobium dakarense
AGTATTGGTTAAATAACCAATACTTTTTTGTTTACATATAAAGATTATGATATTATTAAAGCAATAAATAGCAGATTTAAGTAAGGAGGGGCTATGTGTAGAGAACATATTTTAGTAGTAGAAGATGATGCGGATATTAATAATTTGGTTGCTAAAAACTTAAAGAAGAAGGAATATAGAGTTACTCAAGCATTTTCAGGAAGTGAAGCATCATTACGTTTATCTATGGATAAATTTGATATGATTTTGCTTGATTTGATGTTACCAGGTATAACGGGTGAAGAATTGATTAAAGATATTAGAGAAAAAAATGATATGCCAATTATAGTTATTTCGGCAAAAACTTCTTTAGAAGATAAAGTTGATATTTTAAACTTAGGAGCAGATGATTATATTACAAAGCCTTTTGAATCAGAAGAAATTTTAGCTAGAGTTAATTCTCAGCTAAGAAGATATAAAAAATTTGATAAAAAATTAGAAGATATTAATGAATATAAATTTAAAAATTTAAGCTTAAATGAACAGTCTAGAGAAGTAAAAGTAAATGGAAAAAATATATATCTAACGGGTCATGAGTTTGACATATTAAATATATTACTTAAAAATCCAGATAAAGTATATTCAAGAGAAGTATTATATGAAAAGATTTGGAAGAGTGGATATTATGGAGAAGATAATGCTGTAAATGTTCATGTTAGTAATATTAGAAAGAAAATTAAAGAAATGGATAGCGATGAAGAATATATAAAAACAGTTTGGGGAATTGGGTTTAAACTAGATAAAAATTAATAATCTTTAAACTTTCTTTAAACTTTCTTGAATATTTATTAAAAATATTTCTGTATTCTTATTACTATAGAACTAATTAAATAGTTTATAAAGAACTAAAAGAAAGTGAGAAGGGAGATTAAAATGAAGCCAGTTATTAAAACACATAAATTATCAAAAAAGTATAAAGAATACACTGCATTATCAAACGTAGATATTAATGTTAATCAAGGTGACATTTATGGTTTAGTTGGAAATAATGGAGCAGGAAAGACTACACTTCTTAGAATTTTAACAGGTCAGTCAGAAGCTACAAGTGGAAGTTTTGAATTATTTTCAAAATCTTCTAGCGAGGATTTAAATAAAGCGAGAAGAAGAACAGGATCAATTATTGAAACTCCATGTTTTTACCCAAAATTTACAGTACATCAAAATATGGAATATTACCGTCTTCAAAGAGGTATTCCAGGGAAAGAAAAAGTTGATAAAGTTCTTAAAGAAGTTAATTTACTTGATGCAAAGAAAAAGAAGTTTGAAGAATTATCTCTTGGTATGAAGCAAAGGTTAGGGTTAGCTCTTGCTATTATGACAGAGCCAGAATTATTAATTCTTGATGAACCAATTAATGGATTAGATCCATCTGGGATTATTGAAATTAGAAATTTACTATTAAAACTTAATAAAGAAAAAAATATTACAATAATAATTTCAAGTCATATACTATCAGAGTTATCAAATATTGCAACTTGTTATGGATTTTTAAATAAAGGAGTTTTAGTTGAACAATTATCAGCTAAAGAACTTGAAGAAAAGTGTAAGAGTTTTTTAGCGATTAAGGTTACAAATGCGAAAAAACTTTCAGCACTTCTAGAGGAGAAGTTAGGATATATAAATTATAAGGTGATTCCAGGAGAAAAAATACATCTATTTGATGGAGTTAAAAATCCTGAAAAGATAAGCGAGTTAGTAGTTTCTAACGGTATTGGATTAATATCATTGGAACATAAATCTCTCGACCTTGAAAATTATTATATGTCTTTAATTGGAGGTGCTAAAAATGACTAATTACATTAAAAGTGAAGTTTATCGTAATCTACGTTCTAAAGGGAATTATATGTTTTTATTTGGAGGTATGGGATTTGTAATTTTATTAAATGTTTCGTTAGGTATTTATGCTAATGGTCAGGCAAACTTCCCTTATGGTAACACAGGATTTTCATTTAGCAGTTTTTTTACATCAATGTTAACTCCTATGATTATATGTTTACCTATGGTTTCAGCGATTTATGGACAGGAATTTAAACATCATACTCTAAAGAATTCTATTTCTTATGGAATACCAAGAAATCAAATTTATTTTGGAAAATTTTTAATGGAGTTAGTTATTTCATTAATAAATTTAATATTTATTAGTGGGGCATATATTATAAGTGCATATATTATGCTTGAAAATAGTGGGATAGTATATTTAAATGACCTACTTAGAGCAATAGTAGCTTGTACTCCTTTATTTTTAGTTAGTATGACAGTTGCTCATTGTCTTTACTTTACATTTGAAAATGAAACAGTAGTAGGGGTGACTTGGGCGGTAATAATTATTATAGTGCCACAATTACTATCAATAGCAGGGAGAAAAATTGTAGTATTAGAAAAAATAGCAAGTTTGATGCCAGCAAACATTGTCACAAATATTATTTATAACCAAGGAAAAGGGCATATGATTATGTATTGGAGTAGCCAAGAAGGACTTATTAAGTGTTTTATAGTAGGTGCTATAGGTACTTTAATATTTTATATGTTAGGACTTTTATTATTTAAAAAAAGAGAGATTAAGTAGGAGGATATTAGTGTGCAGATAATAGTATTTATTTTGATTATTTTATTAATACCAAGCGTGTATTTTTCTGCACGCTTTTTCCTGCTTTCTAAAAATATCAAGGGAGCAACTAATGATTTTAAAGAAATTAGTGAAAATATAGAAGCTAATCGTAAGCTTACATTTGCATATCCTAATAAAGAATTTGAAAATTTATTGAAAGAAATAAATGAATACTTAGGAAAAACACAAGCTGATAAAATTAGATATATTAAAAGAGAAGAAGAAATTCGAAAAGAGATTGAAAATATATCTCATGATTTAAGAACACCTTTAACTTCTATACTTGGATATTTAGAGCTTATGAGAGATGAAACTTCTACTAATGAAGAAAAGGAAGAGTATATTTCGATTATAGAAAGAAAATCAAAAGGACTACAAAATTTAATTCAATCCTTTTATGATTTATCAAGATTAGAATCGAAAGAATATAAGATGAAAATGGAAGTTGTTGATATTCATAAGGAATTAAGAGAACAACTACTTGAATTTTATAATGAATTTGATAAAAATGGTATTAATGTAGAACTAGATATTGGAGAAGAACCTATAAGCATACTAGGAGATATAAATGCATTAGAAAGAATATTTACAAACTTAATTCAAAATGCTATTAAATATAGTGAGACTAAGTTTAATGTATCATTAAGGAAAAAAGATGAAGAAGTAATTATAATATTTGCTAATGATACAAAAGGTTTGCATGAATATGAATTAGAAAAATTATTTAAACGTTTTTATATGAAGGATGCTTCAAGAAATAATCAAAGTTCTGGTCTTGGGCTTACAATTACTAACCTTTTGATTCAAGCTATGGGAGGAGAAATCCAAGCAGAGGTTGATAAAGAGTGGATTAGATTTAAAGTAAAATTTATGATTAAGTAATTTATATGCAATATTTACTCTAAATTGCATACTATATAGATAAATAATTTTTTACTATTGACATTAAAAAGATATTTATATATTATTAATACAATTAAATAAAACGGCTATGATGAGAAGAGTAGGCAAGAATCTTATTTTACAGAGAGCTCCATAAGGTGGAAAGGAGCAAATAACTATTGTTGAAACAAGCCTCTGAGCCTCATACGGATCTTTTTAAAGTGATGCTATGACGTTTGTTCACGTTACAGAACTAGAGTATAAGTATTAAAATACCGTACTTGAAGAGGTTAATATGGTGACATATTAACAAACTAGGGTGGCAACGCGAATTTAACTCTCGTCCCTAAGACTATAAAAGTCTTAGAGATGGGAGTTTTTTTAATACAAAGAATAAAGAAAGGATGTGATTAAATGGGACAAATAAAGTATTTTTAATAAAAGGATTTAGCTTTATCCAAATTTACCAGCAAATATTATATACAAACTAAATACTAAAAAATTAAAAATATGGAGGTATATAATATGAGCAGCAATAAAGAAAATTTAAATTTTATAGATAGATTAATTAGAAAAGATTTAGAAGATGGGAAATGTGACAAAATTCATACTAGATTTCCACCAGAACCAAATGGATATCTTCATATAGGAAGTGCTTATGCTATAAACATAAGTTATTCACTAGCTGAGAAATATAATGGTGAATTTAATTTAAGATTTGATGATACAAATCCACAAAAAGAAAGTAATGAGTTTGTAAATTCTATAATAGAGGATATGAAATGGTTAGGGTTTGATTATGGTGATAAAGTATTTTTCGGTTCTGACTATAGTGAAAAAATATATAATTATGCAATATATCTTATTAAAAAAGGAAAAGCATATGTATGCGATTTAAGTAATGAAGAAATAAAAGAATATAGGGGGACACTAACTACAAAAGGAAAATATAGCCCTTATAGAGATAGAAGCGTTGAAGAAAATTTAGATTTATTTATAAAAATGAAAGAAGGATATTTTGAAGAGGGAAGTAAAGTTTTAAGAGCTAAAATTGATATGGAAAGTAGCAATATGAATATGAGAGATCCTATAATATATAGAATATTAAATACTTCTCACTATAGAACAGGTAATGATTGGTGTATTTATCCTATGTATGATTATGCTCATCCGATTCAAGATTATATAGAAGGTATTTCTCACTCGTTATGCTCAGCTGAATTTAAAGATCATAGACCATTATATGAATGGGTATTAAATGAATTAGATTTAGAAAATAATCTTCCTAAACAAACAGAGTTTGGAAGAATGAGTTTAAGTGGAGTAGTAACAAGTAAAAGATATTTAAAACAACTTGTAGAAAGCAAGGTTGTAGATGGATGGGATGACCCAAGACTTCCAACTATAAAGGGATTAAAAAGAAGAGGATATACAAAAGAAGCAATATCTAGTTTCTTAGGGGAAATAGGAGTAGCTAAAAGTGAAAGTATTGTTGATATATCAATGCTAGAACATGCTATAAGGCAAGATTTAAAAACTAAGGCTCCATCTGTAATGGCAGTATTAGATCCTATAAAAGTTGTTATAACAAACTTAGATGAAAATCATATAGAATATCTAGATATTGAAAGTAATATAGAAAATAACAAGATAGAAAAAAGAACAATACCATTTACAAAATACTTATATATAGAAAGAGAAGACTTTAACGAAAATCCACCAAAGAAGTATAATAGATTAATATTAGGTGGAGAGGTTAGACTTAAGAATGCATATTTTATAAAGTGTGAAGAAGTTATAAAAGATGAAAATGGAAATATAATTGAACTTAGATGTACCTATGACCAAGAAACTAAGAGCGGAAGTGGATTTAATAAAAGAAAAGTAAAGGGAACAATTCACTGGATAAGTGAAAGTAATTGTACACCTTGTGAAGTAAGATTATTTGATAGTTTATTTACAGAATTACCATCTTCAAATAATTTATTTGATGTTTTAAATCCAAACTCAATAGAAATTAAGACTAATTCAGTTATTGAAAATTATGCTCTTGAATTAGATGATGATGAAAGAATTCAATTTATGAGAAACGGATACTTTGTAAAGGACTATAAACTTTCAAGTAATGAAAAGCTAGTTTTTAATAGGATAGTAGCGCTTAAAAGTTCATATAAATAATATAAAAATAGGC
>NZ_HG529247.1 GCF_000499525.1 Faecalimicrobium dakarense
CTATTTTTATATTATAAAATAAATTAAAGGGTAATCAAATTAAGCCTAGTTGTTTTAAAATAAATATCCATAAGAATACTGTAAATACACAAAAAGCAGAACTGAATACTACTATTTGCCCTGCAAGATCACTATCGGCATCCATTTGCTGAGCCATTGTAAATGATGAAACAGCAGTAGGTGCAGCAAAAATAACCATAAGAGTTGCAAGTTCAACATCTCTATATCCTGCCAGTATACATATAGGTATAAATATACAAGGCACTACTAAAATCTTACCAATAACACCTATAGCAGTTTGTTTTAGATGTTTCTTGATTTCAGTAAATTTAAAAGAGCCTCCTAAAAGTATTAGTGATAGTGGAGTAGCTATTTTTGAAATATCACTTATTGTCTTTTCTATTGGGCTAGGTAATTTTATTCCCACGGAAATAGTAATAATACCTATAAAAGAAGCTATTATAAGAGGATTTTTAATTATGCCTTTTATAACCTTTTTAAAGTCAGGTTTACCACCTCTAAATGCTTCAAGTGCAAATACTGATAGCATATTGAATAGAGGAATTACAATTGCAATAAGCAGTGAAGCAACTCCAACCTGATCTTCTCCAAATAAAGATGCAGTAACAGGTATACCAAAAATTACGAAATTACTACGAAATATTCCTTGTACAAGCACACCACGTTTTTTATTATTTTTTTCAATAAAAGGCATAGAGACATAAAGAGTTATAAAAAGGGTTATTACACAAAAAGCCGAAAATACCATTAGCCTAGGATTAAAGACATCTTTTATATTAGTTTTATAGATATTGTAAAATAGTAATAATGGTAAAAATGATTTGAAAGATACATTATTCATAGTATCTAAAGTGCGGTCATCAAACATACCAATATATTTAAGAACATAACCTAAAGCCATCGTTAAAAAAAGAGGAAGAACAACATTAAATGATAAAATAAGATTTTCCATAATTAATTAGCCTTAAATAGAGTATCTAATTGAGTTAAATTTACTTCTGCTAAATTTGAATTATTTGGATTTATTTTCTTAAATGCATTTATTAATATATTTACTGGATTATGTGCAGTAAGCTGAGATTTATCTTTTAACATAGTATTAGAATTATTTAAGTTCATAAAATCCACCCCCTTATAAGATTTGATTTTTAACAGATTGTATACTTATTTCTCTCTATTTTGAAATTTAGGATATGTATATTGATAAAGTTATTAGATAATTCATAATAAGTATAAGTAAAAAATTGTAAAAAATCAAACTACTTTAATTGATTATTACAAAAAAACATGTTCTTTTAATGTATATAAATTTCATGAAAAATATTTTTATAATAAAGTGTAACATTTGTATATAAAATTTATATACTATATAGAAAAAGATACCTTGACAGGCGATGTATATAAAACTAATATGTAAGTATAATAGTAAATATAAAGAATTGTATTACAAAACTAATATAAACATAGTGATAATCATATAGAGTAGGAGGTGAAGTAATGTGTCAATTACTTCAGATTTAATAAGAGGCCACACAGAAACCATTATTTTAGCAAGCTTAATTAAGGGTGATACTTATGGATATGAAATTAATAAAAGTATAAAAGAGAAAACCAATAACGAGTATGAGCTAAAAGAAGCTACACTTTATTCAGCGTTTAGAAGACTTGAAGAAGGTGGAATGATTACATCATATTGGGGTAATGAAAACAAAGGTGCAAGGAGACGATATTACTCAATTACACCTTTAGGAAAAAGTGCATATGAAAAAAACAAGATGGATTGGGATGAAGCAAAAAAATTAATAGATAGTTTAATATAAAGGGATAGGAGAGGTAAAAATGAACAAAAAAATAGAAAGGTATGTAAGTAGTTTATTTGAAGATGCACCTAAATCTAAAAAAAAACTGTGAGCTTAAGGAAGAAATTACATCGAGTGTAAATGATAAATATAATGATCTACTAGAATCAGGGCTAGATGAAAAAGAAGCCTATAACAAAGCAATTTCTAATATAGGTGATGTAGAAGAACTTATTGGATATGACTTTATGAATAAAGACGATGAAAATCAGAGGAAAAAATCAGCCAAAGTTATAGCTATATCAGTGATGATGTATATTATATGCCCTATACCAGTTATATTATTTGAATCTTTGGGGACATGGGGAGAAGAATTAGGTATAGTGATTATGTTTGCACTTATTGCAACAGCCACAGGTCTTTTAATTTATAACGGATCATCAAGACCTAAATATCATAAAATGGATGATACTATGGTGGAAGAGTTTAAAGAGTGGAAATCAGTAAATGATCAAAATCATAGAGCAAAAAAATCTATTACATCTGCTATGTGGACTATGATAACCGCAATATACTTTTTAGTAAGTTTTACATTTGGAAACTGGGAAACATCATGGATAGTATTTATAATTGGAGCAGCTATAGAACAAATAATTAAAGCATTTTATGACTTGAAAGGGGATAAATAAGTTATGGGAAGTAAAAATGCTAAGCTTAGATTGGTAATATGGTCTATAATAACTGTTATACTTATAAGTTTATTTGTAGGAGGAATATCACTTAGAAATGGAGATAATTTAGGTAAAACTAATGAATGGACTGTTAAATCAGATAGTTTAAAGAATATAAAAATTAATTTAACAAGAGATGATTTAGTTATAAAAACTACGAAAGATAAAGATATAAAAATAGTTGAAAGTAGTAATTATAAAATAAATAAAAGAGAACAGTTAAATATATCAGAAGAAAATAACAGTTTAAATATTTATAGAGATAATAAAATGTTAGAATGGATATCATTTGGTAGGTTTAAATTGAGACGTATAGAAATTTATATACCAGAAAATTATAAAGAAAATTTGATTGTAAATAACCATGTTGGAGATATAGATGTGCTATCAAATTTAAATTTAGAAAATTTTGAAATATACCAAAATGTTGGAGATTTAAATATTGAAGGAGATATTAGTTGTAATAGTCTTTCTGCAAAATTAGATGTAGGAAATATTGATTCTAGAATTATTAATACAAAAGAATATAAATTTAAGGCATCAGTAGGAGATATTGACATTAAAGGTATTAGTGGAAAAGGTAGTATAAAGTCTAATGTAGGAGATGTAAGATGTGAAGTAGATAAAATAGGTGGGAATATAGATATAAAATCTAATGTAGGGGATGTAGATCTATATATATCAGAGAATCTTAGTTTTGATTTAGATGCTAAATCTAATGTTGGAGAAGTTGATTCAAATTTCCAAGCAAATATAGATGGAAAAAGAATGAAGTCATCTGTAGGAACAGATATTTCAGGTACGGTAAAAGTAAAATCTGATGTAGGGGACATAAGTATTAATAAAAAATAAATTATAACAAAATGTTGATTGTGTATATTACACCTATAAATAAATGCATGCTTAATGATATAATAAGTTGTAAAATATAAAAGTTTATTTTGATTTATAGAATTTTTGAAGTATAAAAATTATGATATAAATAGCTCAATTAGGAGGTTTACTAATGAAAGAAAAGAATAGCGTAGATATAGCAAAAGCTTCTATCAATATGGCTATATCTTCAAGACAAGAAGAAGAAAAACTTATAGAAGAATTTAAAAAAGAAAATGTTTTAGCTGTAGCAGTAGATATTGGTGGAAATTTAAATTCATCTATTCAAAAAATAATAGAAAGAGCTTTGGTAGCGTCTAAAAGAACTGGAATAATTAAAGATTGCCATGTTCATGATGGTGCTATAGCAGGAGCTACTAGAGAAGCAATAATGCAGGTTGCAGATAAGGCAAATGGCCTTAGTGTAGGTGGAAAAATTGGAGTTGCAAGACAAGGAGAACATGTAAGTGTATGTATTTTCCTTAGTGTAGGCTTACTTCATTTAAACGAAGTAGTAATTGGGCTTGGACATAGATCAATAGCAGATTTATAAATTATATATTGACAGAAGTGAAAAATCTATATATAATTCACTTTAACAGGAAAGTAGTATAGATAATATAGATTATCTTAGTAGGTAGAATAGTAGAACAGTAGTTTAATAGTATAAATGTTATGGAGAATTAGAAGTATAGTAAGTAAAAGTAGAATAGGAATTATTAATTCACCAAACATTATAAAATACAAATATTAAAAAATGTATTCAAATATATTAGTTTTATATATTTAGATACATAAATATTAAATAGTAGCACAGTAGCATAAGTAGGAGATATAGCTTTAATAATTATTATTATTTAGGAAATTAACAGCCCTCTCCATATAAATTTTTGGAGGGGTTTTTTAATTATAATAAATTATATCTAATTTTGACTACAAAAAATACTATTTAAAACTTTGTTCTATTAATCATATAAATTAAAAACAAAGTATTTGGAGGTTGGTAGTATGGTAGCAAAAAAAATAATTTTATTAAGTTCAATTCTAGTAGGCATGTCTTTATTTTCAGCATGTTCAAATGGGAATTCTTCATCACAAGAAGATATGGTGAATATAGGGATATCCCAAATAGCATCTCATCCAGCTTTAGATTTAGCTAGAGAAGGATTCGTAGAAGCTTTAAATTCTAAAGGATTTAAAGAAGGAGAAAATCTGAATTTAGAAATCCAAAATGCAGAGGGTGATATTGCAACATCTCAAATGATATCTAACAATTTTGTTTCAAGTAACAAAGATTTAATATTTGCAATTGGAACTCCTGCAGCACAGGCAGCTTTTAATACAACGAAAGATATTCCGATTATAACTACAGCAGTAACTGATGCTGTAAAAGCAGGTCTTGTAAAATCAGAGGATAAGTCAGGAACTAATGTTGCAGGGACTAGTGATGCAGTACCTATAGAAAAACAATTAAAACTTATACAAGAAATTGTTAATGATGTAAAAACTATAGGGGTTTTATACAATACTAGTGAGGTAAACTCTGAAGTTCAAGTAAATAATTTAAAAGAATTAGCTAAGAAAAATAATATAGAAGTAATTGCAAAGGGTGTAAATAGTGTAAATGATATAAGTCAAGGTTTAGATTCTATATTAGATAAAATTGATGTTTTATACACTCCAGCAGATAATATGATAGCTTCTTCAATGGCAATAATATCTTCTAAATCAGTAGATAAAAAAATACCAGTAATTGGAGCGGAAGAAGCTCACGTTAAAGGTGGAGCTTTAATAACAGAAGGTATTAATTACAAAAAACTTGGTTTTGAAGCTGGACTTATGGCAGTTGAAGTTTTAGAAGGAAAAAATATAAAAGATCTATCTATAAAAACTTTAGAAGAAACGGAACTTGTTATAAATGAAGATACACTTAAAAAGCTTTCTATAAACATAAATGAAGTTATAATGAGCAGAGCTAAGCTTATAAAGGGAGGTAATTAATATGAACTTCTTTATAGGTACTTTAGAACAGGGACTTATTTTTGCAATAGGAGCATTAGGAGTATATATAACTTATACTATATTAGATTTTCCAGATCTATCTGTAGATGGAACGTTTAGTTTAGGTGCTGCAATTACTGCATCATTTATATTAAAAGATATTAACCCATTTTTATCACTGGGATTAGCATTTATAGGAGGAGCTATAGGAGGATTAGCTACTGGAATATTACATGTAAAATTAAAAATAACTAATCTTTTATCGGGAATTTTAGTTATGATCGGACTATACTCTATAAATTTAAGAGTGATGGGAAAGGCAAATCTTCCCATGATTAATAAGACTAATATATTCTCTAGTAATATTTCGACAGTTGCAATTTTAGTACTAATGGTTTTAATAACTAAGTTATTAATGGATATTTTATTTAAAACAAAGTTTGGATTTATATTAAGGGCTACAGGGGATAATGACACATTAGTTACTTCACTTGGAGTAAATAAAGGAACAATGAAAATAGTTGGACTTATGATATCTAATGGACTTGTAGCTTTAAGTGGAGCTATAATGGCACAATATCAAAGATTTTCAGATATATCTATGGGAAATGGGTTTATAGTGGTTGCTTTAGCATCTATTATACTTGGTCAATCTGTTTTTAAAAATAGTAAGTTTTTAAAAGGAACTACAGTAGTTATAATAGGTGCATTTTTATATAAATTAAGTGTTGGTATTGCTTTAAATTTAGGCTTCCCACCGACAGATTTAAAGTTAATAACGTCATTAATAGTAGTTATTGCTATAGTTATGAATAATAACAATATATTAAATAAAATTAAATTTTCTTCAAAAGAGAGGGGGAGTCTAAATGCTTAAAATAAGTTCAATAAGTAAAGGATTTAATAAAGGAACAATAAATGAAACTAGTATTTTTGATAACTTTAATTTAGAGATAAATAAAGGAGATTTTATAACTATTGTCGGTAGTAATGGAGCAGGAAAATCTACTCTTTTAAATATAATATCTGGGGCTTTAGGATTAGACTCAGGTAAAATTATTCTAGAAGAAAAAGATATAACTAATTTAAAAGAACATAAAAAATCAAAAGTTATAAGTAGAGTGTTCCAAGATCCAACTAAGGGAACATCACCATCTATGACTATTTTAGAAAATTTATCTTTAGCAGATAATAAGGGTAGTAGTTTTGGACTTTCTTTAGGAGTTAATAAAAGAAAGATAGAGGAATTTAAAGACCATCTTTCTATATTAAATTTAGGTCTTGAGGATAAAATTAATACAAAAGTAGGAATGTTATCTGGAGGACAAAGGCAAGCTCTTTCTTTACTAATGGCTACCTTAAATACACCAAAGATTTTACTTTTAGATGAGCATACGGCGGCATTAGATCCAAAGACATCAGAAACTATTATAAACCTTACAAATAGCATAGTTAAGGAAAAAAATATTACAACAATTATGATAACTCATAATTTAAATCATGCTATAGAGTTTGGAAATAGATTACTTATGATGCATAGAGGGGAAATAATTCTTGATATGGGGAAAATAGAAAAAAGTAATTTGACTAAAAATGCTCTTATAGAAGAATTTAATAAAATTACTTTTAAAGAAGAACTTTCGGATAGAATCATGTTTGCTTAATTTAATAATAAATTATATTGTATTAAGAATGTTTAAGTAGATTTCAAAATAGAGAATAATAAATAGCTCTTATACCTAGTTTATGATTAGGTATGAGAGTTTTTTTATTTTGGAAAACAATATATAATAAGGAATCGAACAAAAAAAGAGGCTTTATGGGGAAAAAGAAAAAGATTTTTTAGAGTAAAGGAATTAATTTGAAGTTTTTAATATAATATTGATTTACATAAAATAATTTATTTTAGAAGAATGATAAAAAGCTGTATCACAAATAGGTGGTGCAGCTTTTTAATTTGCAAACTAAATAATAAAATACAAAAATGGAATATTTTATGTTTAAATTTAAAAGCTAGAGGTAAATATAAAATATAATAATGAAAATCATTATTAATTACTGTTGACAAACTATAATATAAAGAATAAAATATAATTAAATAAGTGATAATAGTAATCATTACTAAAATTGGGAGGTAGTTAATATGTCATTAATAAATAAGAAAGTATCAGAATTCACAGTTCAAGCGTATCAACAAGGAGAGTTTAAAGAAGTAACACTTGATTCAGTAAAAGGACATTGGTCAGTATTTGTATTCTACCCAGCAGATTTTACATTTGTTTGCCCAACGGAGTTAGGGGATTTAGAAGATAACTATGAAAAGTTTAAAGAAATAGGTTGTGAAGTTTATTCAGTATCAACAGACACTCATTTTGTACATAAAGCATGGGCAGATGCTTCAGAAACAATAGGAAAAATAAAATATCCTATGTTAGCTGACCCAACAGGAAAGCTAGCTAGAGATTTCGAAGTTATGATAGAAGAAGAAGGTTTAGCTTTAAGAGGAACTTTCATAATAAACCCAGATGGAGAAATAAAAGCATATGAAGTTCATGATTTAGGTATAGGAAGAAATGCAGAAGAATTATTAAGAAAAGTACAGGCAGCTCAATTTGTTGCACAGCACGTAGATCAAGTTTGCCCTGCTAAATGGACGCCAGGAGATGAAACATTATCACCAAGCTTAGACCTAGTAGGTAAATTATAATATTTATAGAGCAGTTATAATCCTTAAAGGGATTGATTAAAATAAGAGGCATTTATATGCTTCTTATTTTTTAAATAAATTCATGTTGGGAGATTTTAAATATGAGTAAAATATATGATTTAATAATAATTGGTGGAGGACCATCCGGTATATCAGCAAGTATATATGCAGGTAGAGCTAAGTTAAATACATTAGTTATAGAAAAAGAAAGTTGTGGAGGGCAAATAAAAACTACTAGTGAAATAGTAAATTATCCAGGTATAAGAAAAAGTAGTGGACCACATTTTATGGAAGAGATGAAACAACAAGCCCTAGATTTTAATGTTAAATTCAAAGAAAGTCAAGTTTTAGATGTTGATTTAGATAAAGATATAAAAACAATTAAAACTAAGTCAGAAAAATTACAATCAAGGTCTGTGATAATAGCAACAGGAGCATCTCCGAGAAAATTAGGATTTACAGGAGAAGAAAAGTTTACAGGTCGTGGAATAGCATATTGCGCAACTTGTGATGGTGAATTTTTTAAAGGGCTAGAAGTATTCGTTGTAGGTGCAGGATTTGCAGCAGCAGAGGAATCATTATTTTTAACTAAGTTTGCTAAAAAGGTTACGGTTATAGCAAGAGAACCAGAATTTACTTGTGCAAAATCTATATCAGATAAGGTAAAGTCTCATCCTAAAATAGAAGTTAAATTTAATACAGAAATTATAGAAGCTGGTGGAGATGGTGTACTACAGTATGCTAAGTTTAAAAATAATAAGACTAATGAAGTATTTGAATATAAAGTAAGCGAAGAAGATGGATCATTTGGTATATTTATATTTATTGGATATAAACCTCAAACAGATTTATTTAAAGGAAAAGTTGATTTAGATAATTATGGATACATATTAACTAATGAAAATATGGAAACTAATATTAGTGGAGTATATGCAGTGGGGGATTTAAGACCAAAAGAATTAAGACAGGTAGTAACAGCAGTTGCAGATGGAGCTATTGCAGCTACACGTGCTGAAAAATTCGTATCAAGTGAAAAAGAAAGACTTGGTATAAAAGAAGATATTATAGAAGAATCTACTAATGAAAACAAAGTAGTTGAAAATAATACAAAAGAAGAATTAAATTCTAATGTTAGCAAAAGAAGTAAGCTTTTAAATGATACATTAAGAACTCAATTAGAAGGTATACTAGATAGAATTGATAATGATGTAACATTAGTAACTATAGTAGATGGAAGTTTACCAAAATCTTTAGAGCTTAGAGATTTGGTTATAGATATAGCTGACCTTTGTGAAAAATTACATGTTGAAGTATATAAAAAATCCGAAAACTTAGATATAGAATCAAAAATAAATGCAGATAAACTTCCAGTCGTTGCGCTACTAGATAGTAATAAAAATTATAGTGGAGTTAAATTCCATGGAGTTCCTGGAGGTCATGAATTAAATTCATTTATATTATCTATATATAATTTGGGCGGCCCAGGTCAGAATATAGATAAAGATATAATAGACAATATAAAAGATATAGAAAATAAGGTAAATATAAAAGTTGCAGTATCATTATCTTGTCATTTATGCCCTGATGTAGTTATTGCAGCCCAAAGGATAGCTATAGAAAATGAAAATATAGAAGCAGAGATGGTTAATATATCTGAATTTGATGAACTAAAATCAAAACATAAAATAATGAGTGTTCCAGGCATCATAATTAATAATAAAGATGTATATTTTGGAGCAAAGAAAATAAATGAGATTGTATCTCTTATAAAATAAGAAATAAAACTGTAATTCTATATGTAGAATTACAGTTTTATTTTGATTTATAGGAATAAAATTATATATTTTTTTAGTACAATTAATAAATATAAATATGTAATGGGGATAATTTTAGGGAGATTGATAGGTGGTATAATGAGAGAAGTAATAACTTATTCACTATGTAATCATTATAATAACTCGGATAAATATTATGAAGAAATATCGATTTTTACTGATGAAGTAATAGGTGAGGTATATAATTTTACTAATGAATATTCAAAGGATTTTCAAGATTTTATAATTAAAAATTGTATAGAAGATGTAAGAAGCAACATAGAATATTCGCTTGAGCTTCTTATTTTAGGTGTTTTATGGAGAACTTATATAAATAAAGCAATTACGTTGAAAAAATACCAAAGGATATACTTATAAAACTATCCAATTTAAGAGAAAAAATAGTATAAAGAAACAAGTAGACTTTTTTAGAGGAATTTTAGAAACATTATTTTTAGATAAAGAAAACAATAAGGATATATATTTTACACTAGATAATTTGATAAAATTAATTGATTTCTTATCAGCTACAGGAGAATTTAAACAAGAAGTTAAAAGGTTAAAAATATGGAAAAATTATTTAGCTAATAAGCCTGAGAATGAAATTAACGATATAATAATATCATCAGTAAATTTACGAGAATGGTTTGAAGTAAAAAGTGAAGAAATATTAGGTAGTTATACTAAAAATGTTAATGAGTTTCATAATGAAAATCAAAAAAAATACAGATGGAGAGAAGATTATATATATTGTGGGCGTAAGAGAGTAGAATACCACTTAAATATGGTTGGAGCCGAAATAATGAATAGAGCCTACAGAGAATATTTTCTTGAAACAAAAGAAAAAAGATTACTTTTACCTTCTTGTATGAAGCTAAATTTTGATAATAACTGTAAAGCTATTAAAACTAAAGATGGATATTTGTGTAAAGAGTGTTCAAAGATATGTAAAGTTAAACAATATACAGAATTAGGTAAAAAAATAACTTTAAAGTTTATATTATTCCTCACGAATCATCTGCATTTGAAAAGGAAAAATGGAAGTAGGATATGTAGGTATAATTGGAGTAGCATGTGTGCTTAATCTTATTTCTGGAGGATTGAAAGCAAAAAGCTTAGGATATATCCCGCAATGCGTAGTACTAGATTATTGTGGATGTAAGAGCCATTGGCATACAGATGGTATTACTACGGATATTAATATTAAAAGATTATTATACACTATAGGTGTAAATAATTAGCATATATTAGATGTAGGAAATTTAAAGTATATAAAATAAATATAATCCTCTCATATTTGTGCGTCAAATGAGGGATTTTTAAATTAGTGAATTACTATATCTTTATTTATAAGGAGATAGCTTAATGGAATAGTTAGAAAAATTAAATGAAGTGTTATAGTATATTGAAGATAGCAAAACACAATTATCAGAATTAAAAGATAAAAATCAGGAAGAAATAATTTTAAGAATATGATAAATTATTTTTGAAGATTTAAGTACAAATGAAAATAATTTATAAATACAAGTTATAATGATATATAAGACATTATTAAATTAAAAATAAAATAATAAATGGAGATACTTTTATGAAAAAAATATTTTATTACGAAACTAAAATTGGAAAAATTGGTATAGTGCAAAATAACGAGAAAATAACTAATATTTATACATCCGACAAATTATCTTCAGATGGGATGGAAGTAATAGAAACTCCGTTAATTATAGAGGTGTATAATCAACTTAACGATTATCTAGAAGGAAAAAGAAAATCATTTGATTTTCCAATTGATCCAGAAGGAACGGAGTTTCAAAAGAAGGTGTGGAAAGAGCTTCAAAACACTCCTTATGGAGAAACTTTAAGCTATAAAGACATAGCAGAAAAAATAGGTAATCCAAAAGCCTCTCGCGCTATAGGAATGGCGAATAATAAAAATCCAATTTTAATAATAATTCCATGTCATAGGATAATAGGAAAAAATGGGAAATTAGTTGGATATGCAGCAGGATTAGATATGAAAAAACAACTTTTAGAAATGGAAAAGGAAAATAAAAATAAAAATGATTAGAGAACAACTATTAGAATTAGCAGAGGATGGATATAAGGATTTTTCTTTGAATTTATTACCGGGAGTGGATAATTTAATAGGAGTTCGTATTCCTCATTTAAGAAAAATTGCAAAGCAGGTTGCAAAATCAGACTGGCAAAGTTATATAGAAAATAATGATGAAATATACTTTGAAGAAGTTATGTTAAAAGGAATGATAATTGGATATTTAGAAAATCAAGATATTGAAGACATTTTAAAATACATATCTAACTTTGTACCTAAAATTAATAACTGGTCTGTTTGTGATAGTTTTTGTGTAGGATTAAAAATAACAAATAAAAATAGAGAAAGAGTTTGGGAATTTTTAAAACCTTATCTTTGTTCTGATAAAGAATTTGAAGTTAGATTTGCAGTAGTTATGATGATTAATTTTTATATTAATGAAGATTATGTAAAGTTAGTTCTAAAAGAGTTAGATAGTATTAAACATGATGGATATTATGTTAAAATGGCAGTAGCCTGGGCTGTTTCTATTTCATTTGTTAAATTTGAAGAATTAACATTAGATTATTTAAAAAATAATAATCTTGATGACTATACATATAATAAATCATTACAAAAAATATGTGAATCATTAAAAGTTGATAAAGATACTAAAAATGTTATAAGAAGTATGAAGAGAAAAAGGGTAAGTTTATCAAAATAAAATTAAAAAATGTTTATTAAAAGGATTAAATTTAAAAAATTTAGTCCTTTTTTATTATATATAAAACAAATCAATATTCTTCTATAGATGAATTTTCAGAAGCAAATTCTTCGTAAGTACGAAGTAACATACTGCGCTTTGTTACATTAACTTTTTGATAAATATTATGAATATGACTTTTGACCGTTCCTATAGAAATAACAAGCTCATCACTTATTTCTTGATTGTTTTTGTTTTGTAATAATACTTCTAATATATCTTGTTCTCTAATTGTTAAATTATATCTTTGAGAAAATTGGTAAAAAACGTAATTTGAAATCCTTGCTTTATTTATTAATTCTAAATCGTCTTGCTCTTGATTTTTAAAAATAGGTTCCATTATTGTGAAATTGCTAAATTGATTAGAAAAATATCTAATAGCAGAGACAGCATAAATAATATTTAAAATATCTTCAGATATACTTCTATTATTTATTTTAAGTGAAATATGTGTGTAAACATCAAAACTAAAAATAACAATAGTATCCTCGATAATAATTAAAAAAGAGAAGATAATAGTTAAAATTAGCAAGCTTTTATAAGATTTAATATTAGGATAATTTGTTATTAAATCAGAGTTGTTTTTTAAATAGAAAATACCAGTGAAACCTAAATATAAAGTTAAAATCTGATAAGGAAGATAGTAAGACCATACCATAAGATCATTTTGAGAAATCATAGGTGCAAAAATTACAGAAACGCCAAGTAATATGAAAATACACCAATCCATAAATGAGATTTTTTTATCTAGAATATAGTGATGAATGAAAATTAAGCAAGTACCTGTAGCTATCATAATTACCGTTTTAAAGGCAGGAACATTCATAAACTGTAGGTCATAGTAATGTGAAAAACTACTTAGAAACTCAGACATATAGATGATCGTATCATCAAAAATATAAAATAAAAATAGAATACTTATGCATAGATGGAAAGGGTATTTCTTACGTAAGTATAGGCTAGATGAATAAGTTAATGCACTTGTGTATAAGGAAATTAAGAAAATATTATAAATAAAAACAGTGATTTTCAATAGACAATCCCTCCTAAATCATTACCTATAAAGCAAATTTATATTTTTAGTGTACTATAAAGCAAATCGTTTAGCAACTCAAAAAAACGTGTAAAATACAGGGGAAGATTAGGGAAGTTTAGAAGAAAGATATACACAGGTTATAGAAAAATCCACCCTAAAGTAAGATGTTAGATTGATTTTAAACTTCTAGTTTCGAAGCTATGATTAAGGTATAAGTTGATCGATGAAACCTAGTAGTTGATTAACAAAATATACATTAAAGATTTAAGGGGGAAAAGTTTATGCCAATAAAACATTTTATAGACACTAATGATTTTACAAAGGAGGAGTTAATGGAGATAATTAACCTTTCTCTTAAAATTAAAAGATGTATCAAGTCAGGTTATTATCCACAATTATTAAAAAATAAATCATTAGGAATGATATTCCAACAATCGTCTACAAGAACAAGGGTATCATTTGAAACAGCGATGACTCAATTAGGTGGTCATGCTCAATACCTTGCACCAGGGCAAATACAATTAGGGGGACATGAAACTTTAGAAGATACTAGTTGTGTACTATCTAGATTAGTAGATATAGTTATGGCACGTGTTGATCGTCATGAAAGTGTAGCAGACTTAGCAAGATATGCAACAATTCCAGTAATAAATGGTATGTCTGATTATAACCATCCAACGCAAGAGATGGGAGATATGTGCACTATTATAGAGCATTTACCAGAAGGTAAAAAATTAGAAGATTGTAAGGTAGTATTTGTTGGTGATGCAACTCAAGTTTGTACTTCATTAATGTTTATTACTACAAAATTAGGTATGCACTTTACACAATTTGGACCTAAAGGATATCAATTAAAAGAAGATCATTTAAAAATAGCAGAAAAAAACTGCAAGGTCTCAGGTGGTTCTTATACTATAACTGATAATGAAGATGAAGCATTAAAAGATGCTGATTTTGTTTATACAGATGTATGGTATGGATTATATGATGCAGAGCTTTCAGAAGAACAAAGATTAGCAATATTTTATCCTAAATACCAAGTAACTCCTAAAATGATGAAAAAGGCAGCTCCTCACGTTAAATTTATGCATTGTTTACCAGCAACAAGAGGTGAAGAAGTTGTAAATGAAGTAATAGATGCACCTTATTCAATAGTATTTGATGAAGCTGAAAATCGTCTAACTGCAATGAGAGGTTTATTAGTTTACTTTATGAATTTGGCTGCCAAAGAAATAGATAAAGAAGAACAGGCAAAGTCAAAAGCTGACTTAGAAGAATTTATGAATAATTAGGAAGCTAGGAAGGGGCAGGAGAAAATGAATGAAACTCAAGGAAAGAAAAAATTTAGATTAACGGATGCTATCTTATCCGTAATCTGTGTAGTATTTGTTGCAGAAGCAGCGGCACCTGTAGCAGCTATAGGTAACTCACAATATTTTTGGTGGATATTCCTGATGTTAACATTCCTTTTGCCATATGGTTTGATTTCTTCTGAATTAGGCACTACCTATAACGGAGAAGGTGGATTATATGACTGGGTTAGAAAAGCGTTTGGGCATAAATGGGGAGCAAGGGCATCTTGGTATTATTGGATCAACTACCCATTATGGATGGCTTCTTTAGCAGTAATATTTCCTGAAATTTTAGGAATTGCTTTTGGTATAAAAATCCCTCTAATTGCATCATTACTTGTAGAATTAGCGTTTATATGGATTATAGTAGCCATTAGCTTTTATCCAGTATGTGATAGTGTATGGATTTTAAACGGTGCAGCATTTATAAAAGTATTATTAGCTGTTGTAGTAGGTGTACTTGGTATTTATGGAGCGATTACTAAAGGTGTAGCAAATGAATATACATTAAGTTCACTACTTCCATCTTTTGATTTAAATAGTTTATCATTTATTTCTGTTATATTATTTAATTTTTTAGGATTTGAAGTTGTTTGTACATTTGCAGATGACATGGAAAATCCTAAAAAACAAATTCCCCAGGCAATTATTATTGGAGGAATTGTTATTGCAGCAATTTATATATTCTCTGCATTTGGTATAGGAGTTGCAATTCCAACATCTGAAGTAAGCACAAGCAGTGGATTAATTGAGAGTATACAGTTATTAACAGGAAAAACAGGTGGATTATTTATTTCTATAATGAGTATTTTATTCCTATTAACTTTATTTGGAAATATGGTTTCTTGGGCTCTTGGAGTGAATAATGTGGCTTGTTATGCAGCATCAAATGGAGATATGCCTAAGGTTTTTGGTAAAAAAAGTTCAAAGAATGATATGCCTATAGGTTCTTCAATAATGAACGGAATAGTTGCATCATTAGTAGTCATTATAGCGCCACTTTTACCAAATGAGGATTTATTTTGGAGTTTCTTTGCATTAAATCTTGTAATGTTTTTAGCAGCATATTTACCAGTATTTCCTGCATTTTTAAAACTTCGTAAAATTGACCCTGATAAAGAAAGACCATTTAGAGTTAGTGGAAGTAATTTTGTATTAAAAGTTTTAGCTACACTACCAATGATTATGATTATTATCTCTTTAATATTTATTGCAGTTCCAATGAAAGTTGATACAGCAAGTTTAGCAGAAACTCTACCAATTACAATAGGTTCAATTATTTTCTTCATAGTAGGAGAAATTCTTATAAAAGTAAGAAACGCTAAGAATAAATCAAAAGGGGAGGTAAAATAAATGAAAAAGTTAACATCTACTCCAAAACAAGATGGGTTTAGAATGCCAGGAGAATTTGAAGAACATGATGGTTGTTGGATAATATGGCCAGAAAGACCGGATAACTGGAGACTTGGGGGGAAACCAGCACAACATGTATTTGTAAAAGTTGCAACAGTAATTAGTGAATTTGAAAAAGTTACAGTGTGTGTAAGTAATGCTCAGTATGACAATGCACGTAATATGTTACCGGATAATATACGTGTAGTTGAAATGTCAAATGATGATTCTTGGATTCGTGACTGTGGACCTACTTTTGTAACAAATGGAGAAGAAGTAAGAGGTGTTGATTGGTCATTTAATGCTTGGGGAGGATTAGTTGACGGGTTATACTTCCCTTGGGATAAGGATGATCATGTAGCTAGAAAAGTATGTGAGATAGAAAGAAAAAATAGATATCGCTTAGATGATTTTATTTTAGAAGGTGGATCTATTCATGTTGATGGTCAAGGTACATTAATAGTAACTGAAGAATGCTTATTAAGTGAGGGACGTAATTCTCATTTATCAAAAGAAGAAATTGAAGATGTATTAAAAGAATATTTAAATCTTGAAAAAATAATTTGGATTCCACGTGGTATATATAATGATGAAACAAATGGACATGTAGATAATATAATTCACTATGTTGAACCAGGTAAGGTAATATTAGCTTGGACAGAGGATAAAAATGATCCACAATATGAAATATGCCAAGAAGCATATAAAATCTTAAGTAATTCAACGGATGCAAAAGGAAGAAAGTTAGAAGTTGTTAAATTAATGCTTCCAGCTAATATATTAATTACAAAAGAAGAAAGTCAAGGAGTAGATGGAATAGACGGAACACTTCCTCGTGAAGAAGGAGACAGACTAGCAGCTTCATATGCAAACTTTTATATAGCAAATGGTGGGGTAGTATTTCCAACTTTTAATGATCCTAATGATGAAATAGCAAGAAAAACTCTACAAAGTTGTTTCCAAGATAGAAAAATTGTTGGAATTTATGCAAGAGAAATATTATTAGGTGGAGGAAACATACACTGTATAACACAGCAACAACCAAAATCTAAAAAGTAAAAACTAGGAAATATTAAATATCATTAATTCATAAACTAATTTATACAATAAAAAAAGATATTA
>NZ_HG529248.1 GCF_000499525.1 Faecalimicrobium dakarense
TTTTTTATTGTATAAATTTATTAAAGATAAAAGTAAACATAAGGCTAATATTAAAATGCTAATGCATAATTAGAAGATATAGTATATGTAAATTTATATGCCAATACTATTATAAACAATATTAATATAAACAATATTAAAAAATTGAATAAGGACCACGTTGATATAGAGTCAATGTGATTGGAATGTTTGATTCTCGCTAAAATTGTAAAACTTAAATTTTTTATTGTATAAGAGTATTATATAGATTTAATTATAGTATTTACTTATATAAAAGGATTGTGATAAATTATTACTGTTAATAGTTGTAGAAAATTTGATAAAAATACTTAGATGGAAGGGGTCGTATATGAATGAAATTGAAGTCTTTATGGAATTATTAGATGAAAAATCTATAGATTATATATTATCTGAATTTTTTTTAGACAAAAATTCTAAACAAAACAAGTTGTTAAAGAAGATTAAATTGCAGAAATTGCTTAGAGAGCCGACAATTTCAAAAATGAATAAGAAGTATAAAATAAAAGGAAGTTCACCTATACAGTCTGTAAAAATGGGGTTAGCAGATAAAGATCTTATAAATTGTAATAAAGATAATTTTATAGATATTCTTATATCAGGTGAGAAATTTAAATTATCTAACATAGAGCAATTTTGCACTGCTTACATAAAATTTCCGGAAATTATTCAAAAAAATTTAGAAATTATAATAGAAAATAATAAAAATGGAGATTTTTTATTTAAAGGAATAAATGATTTTAAAGTTAGCAAGCCAATGGATTACCTAGAGTTAAAGAAACTTCAGAAAGATATTGAAGTATTAAAAATGATAATAGAAAAAAACAAAATAGAAGTATCAAAAATAAAAAATGAAAATAATAGATTATATAATGAAAATAAACGGCTGAATAATGAAAATAAAGAATTAAAAAATATTATTAAAAAAATGAAAAGGACATTTGTTTGTTTGAAAAAGAAAGTGTAGATATCAAAGAATTAAAGATTAAATATGAAGATTTAATAAATTTAAAAAATGAAATTAATAAAAAATATGAGAGACTCAAAGAAGAGTCCAACAATAAAATATATGTTGAAGATAATAGTTATGAGTTAGATAGTTATAGTGAATGCTTGATTTATACATCAGATATAGAAGCTGCTAAAAGTTTATTTAAAGATATATTATTTATAAATTATAAGGATATTAATTCTAATATTGATGAACTTATAGAAAGAATAACTAAGTTAGATATACAAGAGATATATATACAGGGGAACAATATAAAACCTCAAGAATTAGCAAGAATTAAGAGGAGAAGTAAACAAAAATCATTAGAATATAAAACTTTTTTATTTTCGAATGAATTAGATTTAATAGAAAAGATATTAGAATTTAGGAAAAAAAATAATAACTATTTTTATATATAGTATAAATTCGATAAAATAAATCAAGGGAGAAAAATTAATTGACATGCTAACAAAAATAGAAAAAAGAAAAGATTTAGATGTTTTGAAAAGTAATGAAACATACTTATTAGGTATATTAGCTACAGATATACAGGAATACCCTAACTTAGGAGAGACGAGAGAAGCTGTAACTAAAATGAAAAATAAAAAATATACCGAAAAATCTAACATGATATTTTATTTAGAATCAGTGAGTGAAGAGCCTGAATATATAACCAAGGTAGTTAATTCGAATTGTAATTCAGGAAAATTATACGTAGGAATTGATAATCATCATAGAAACGTAGATATATACCCTTTTGGTTATAAAGACCAAAATACATATAATCTTTTAAGTTATGAAGAGAAGAAAGAAGATATATATAATGAATTTGAAGGAAAACTTATATTGTTTAAGCCAATTATATCATATGACCAAAGTACCGGAATGGTATATAAAAATGTAAAAATACAATCTATAATAGGAGATTATAATAAAAATACCAAGTATACATATATTCCAGTAGTCAAGATGAATCATGAATCATTTGAAAATAAACTTAGGACTGGAGAATATATATATTTGCAAAATTATAATAATAATATGATTCTTCCTGAATTTGTAATATGCGGAGAATATATATATTCAAATTTTCAATCTTGGAAAAAACATGATGAAAATTATAAACTGTGGTGTTGTGATAGGGGATATGAGGAGATTCGTAGGAATAAAATAGAATTTACAGATGATGATTATAAGGATGATATCTTAGACATACTAGATGATTTATTATTTGTATCTCAAGATTTTTTATATAATCGATTATATGAAATATCAGATAAGGGAGAATCTATATTTAAAGAAAAATATATAGAAAGATATGATGATAATAGTAATAACATTGAAGATATAGAAGAATATGATAAGAATAATTATAATGATTTAACTAATGTATCTAATTTAAGTCATAGTAATTTAAAGAATACAGAAAATCTAGAGATAGAAGAAGAATTAAATTATGAAGAAAATATAAAAAATATATTTAAATCAGCTTCAATGGAAAGTGAATTCTTAATGAAATTTAAGAGTTACACAGTAAAGAATAATCTTTGTTATGATATAAAAGATATAGTAAATTTTCATATAAGCGTAAAGACTAATCCGCTTACAATACTTGCTGGGATGAGTGGAACGGGAAAACTAAAATAGCAATAACATATGGAGAAATGTTAGGGATAAATGAAGACAATAATACTTTATTATTTTTACCAATAAGCCCATCATATACAGAGCCAGAAGATTTAACCGGATATTTGAATAACACCACAGGATTGTATATAGCATCGGAGACTGGATTAGTGGATTTACTTGTGCATGCTGAAAATAACCCGAATAAAATGCATATGATAATATTTGATGAAATGAATTTATCTCAAGTAGAACACTGGTTTGCTCCATTTATATCTTTATTAGAACTTGAACCTAAAGATAGAAAACTAAAGCTTTACAGTAAAGATGCAGTTTGCCATAATAGTATAAAATATAAACACACTTTAAACATAGGAGATAATATAATCTTTATAGGAACAGTTAATATTGATGAAACAACTAAAGATTTTTCAGATAGGCTGCTAGATAGAGCAAACATAGTAACCCTTAAAAAGAAAAAGTTCACAGAGTTTAAAAATGAAAAAATAAATAGCTATAATATAGGTGAAGTTGAAAAAATAACATATTCACATGAAGAATATAGGTCTTGGGTAGCAGGTACTAATGGTGTAGAAGATTTAACAAATCAAGAATTAATATTGTTAGATAATTTGCATGATATAATACAAATACATGATCAGCAAAAGGGAGTATCATTTAGAATATTAGAAAAAATTTGTAGTTATATCAATAATATTCCTTCTATATTTGATGAAAATGATGTAGAAACTATTTCAAGGAGAGAAGCATTTGATATAGAGATAAAACAGAGGTTATTGACTAAATTAAAAGGAACTGAAAGACAATATGGAGGTCTTATAGGCAAGTTAGATATTAATTCAAAAGAAATTTCGAATAGTGAATTATACAATTTCTTTAATAGTGAAGATGCTATGAAAATAAGTGATTTTGAATTGACTAAACAAGAAATAATAAGAAAGGCCAAGGAGTTAAGTATGTATGGATACACTAATTAAATTAATTATAAAAACATCTTATTCTAATAGGCCAGATATCTCTAGAACAAATGAAATAAAAATAAATTTAAGTGATTTTAATGAAAGGTATAAGAACAAGCCAGTTTTTGAATTTAAGGAATATGATAAAATTGAAGTGAGTTTGAGTTGTGAAGATAAATCTGTTGTTATTAAATTAGAATCATACTATTATGAAAATATGAAAAATTCTAATACATATAAAAGTATATACCGTCAAGAGGATACATTAAGAACATTAAGAGATGGAGATTATATTGTTTTATCTCCTGGTGGAGATTCTAGTGATATGTTAGTTCCAGGAGAGTACTCGATTAAGATATATTCTCAAACTGGAAGTCATGAGGGTTTTTTCAATATTATCCCAAACTCGGTAAAGTGGAATTCTATTATAAAAATTAGAGAATATTTAGAAAATGTTGTAAAAGGAATATCATATAATATTTATCTTGAAAAAAAATGCTCAAAAGAGAGGCAAGATATTTCATATGCAAATATTGAATTATATAGATACCTAGATAGTATTCAATATAAACTTTTAAATCACGTTAAATATATAGTAGATAACCCATTGCTAGATATAGAAAAAATATATAGATTGCAAAATTATTCAAAAAATCCAAATGCTAAGAGTCAACGTTGGAGTTCTAAGAATGGAATTGCATATAATCAGAATATATTAACTAAGAATGTATTTTATGAAAATCATAGCTATCTTACCAACAAAATAACCGAAAATTCAATATTTAAAAATATATTAACTTATATGCAAAGTATACTTATAGAAGCGGAACATGAGTATATAAAAGTTATTAATAATATTAATAATAACAAGCAAAATATAGAAGAGCAAATTATAAGTAAACAAAAACAATATAGAGAAGCATCAAAGGAAGCTAATACATATAAGGTTAATTTAAGTAGAAGTAGTGAAATAAATATACTTAAAAAAGATATTGATATATACAGAGAAAAAGAGATAATCATAGAAAATAATCTAAATAGTTTGAATAAATTAAAGGCTAGCCTAAATTTTTATATTAATGAAACTTGGGTAAAAGATATTGAATTTAAGTATAATACTCCTGATATTACAGCTAAAATTTTAAAAATCCTCATTATAGTGAAGTTTATATGATATATAATAAGTTGAGAAATTCTAATATCGATGGAGGTATAGATATAACATTTCCGCATAAAAAAACTTCTAAATTATTTGAAATTTATAGCTTTTTAATAATAAAAGATATATTTGAGGAATTAGGATTTAATTGGAGTGATGGATGGCTAAGAGCAAGAGATATAAAAGATGTATTTAACGCAAGTTTAGAATCAGGAGATTGTATAATACTAACTAAACTAGACTATTCAGTAGTTATAACGTATGATAAATATTTAAATACGCCGAGTGAAGTTTCTAATAGTGAAGATTCTCAAATAGTTGCATCTCAAGTTAGCTCAAACAGAAGGCCAGATATACTTATTAGCTTATATAAAGGAGAAGAATTAAGAGGTTGTGAAGTTGTAGAAGTTAAATATAGGAAAAAATCGTATATTTACAATAATAAAGGTATAGATACAGATGTATGTAAACAACTTATAGCATATACACAATTAGAGTATTATGATGCAAATATTAAAAAGGTATCTAGAATAAAACCTGTATATAAGGTTTTAACAATTTTCCCTAAGCAGGATGATGAAGGTGTATTTGCTCATAAAAATTATGATATTTTATTTGTTCCTATAATGCCAGAAGAGGAATTAAATTCTAAGTGTTATGGTTATGAATATTTAAAAAAGGAACTTATAGAGTTTATAGATGAATTCAGTTACTGATTACAATAAATATATTTATTATAGAACATTTATTTATATAAATATATATTAGCGATAATTATGTATTTTAAGAATTAAAAACTTGGAATATTATAATAATATTGAATTTGAAAAGTGAAGTATTAAATGTAATTTATAAATAATAAAAACACTCGTATTCATTGCATATGAGTGTTTTTATTATTTAAAAAATAAGTATATAATATCTTAATAAAATATTTTAGACGTAACTTTAAAAATTATTGATAT